>JAFPMR010000236.1 GCA_017411235.1 Bacilli bacterium
GTAAAGAATTTAAGTTTTCCTAAATACATAAAATCTCTTACTCTATCTATACCATCTTGTATATCATTGTTTCCTTCTTCTAGCCAAATACCACTAACTTGATAAAAGTATTGTTGGTAACTAACACCATCTCTATCATTCCTATTTCTTACTGATGGATCGGCTTGTATTCCTTTATACATTCTAACTCCATCAACCATTTCTTTAATTCTTCTAGCATGGAATGTTATTGCTTTTTGACTTTCATAGTATTCATCATAAATATAACATATTCCAGTATTTGGATCTATAGCACCACAACATAAACAAGTGGCATCAGACCAACCCTTATCAAATCCAAATATTCTTAACCAGTTGCTTGGTATAGGGAAAGGATCAACTATATTATCTACAAATTCAGGATAAACAGCACCCTCTTTGACTTCAAGATAACAATAAATATATTTTCTTATCCATTTTTCACTCTTACCAACACAAGTATCTGCAATAAATGTGCTAGGTAAGTATTTATTATCAACAGATGCAGATAAGAATGAATGGTATGAACTTTCAGGTCTTTTAGTCTTAAGTTTATCATAAGATGATGTATCTACACTTTTACTAGCAAATATCTTACCAGACCTTAATAGGAACTCATCTCTTATCCAGCCTTCCTCTGGGTTACTTTCTACAATACCCATGAACTTATGTTCTACCTCATAACCAGCCTTATCTTTAACAACAGCAGCCCTATTTCTCAAACGAGTTTGTAACTGTGTAAAAATGTTGTAGGCGACACCAGATGCTTCTATTATCCAAAATGCTGTAAGGTTCAATGACCTTATTTTTTCTTCATCATTACTTGCATATACTACAATCTCATGACCATTAGTCAATGTATATTTTGGTAATGGAGTTTTTGTTTGTTTAAGTATAAACCATGGAGGTAAAAACTTCTCTAATTCTGGAAGTACAGCCTCTCTAACCTGTTGTAACGACTGAGCTGTTATAAGGGTTCTACCATTAGCTACATCAAATGCATGGTTTGAAATTTCATCAGCTCCCATAGTAGTTTTACCAGAACCATACCCACCAATATTTAATCTAAATTTTGCTTTTGATTTGTGAAAGTTTACTTGGTGAGGGGCAGGTTTATAATCAATAAGTGTTGCTAAGCAAGTATCACATCTACCATAGAACACACTCTCATGTACTTTAATTTCTCCACCACATAGAGGACATTTGTATAGTTTATATCCATCATCAGAATAACCTTTAAAAACTAAATCATCAACATGCATTAGTCAAAATCCACCTTTTCAGGAATTCTAATCAATATTATGTTTGAATTATTAATAGCTGGACCTCTACCTTCCATAGCTTTTTTGATGTTAACAGCATTCTTATCACCTTCCATAAGTCCTGTATCAGCAACATTCATAATCTTTTCATCTCTGAACGACTGAATGTATTTTCTAACTACAGGATAGTTTAAGAATTCTTTCCAAGTATCTACACCTAAAGGTATAGTACTATTCATCTCTATTGAAGTCTTATTAATATTCTCATCAAATTTTTCCATAAATAGAGTAGCAAGTGATATATAAGACATCCTTTGTTCTCTATTTTCTTTCTTTTTTAAGTTGTCATCATTCTTAATTAAATCTAGAAGAACATTTTGTTTTTTCTTAACATTCTTCTTTATTTTTTCTAATTCTTCCATATCTTCACCACCAGTTTCTATATAAATTATATACCATTTTAAAAAATTTTACAACAATAAAAGGGAGTATTAAATACTCCCAACCAGTTGAAATGGAATTGATGATGCAACCGAGTACTAAAATATAAATATTAATACTCACATTTATTATATAATATATTTTATTAAAAGTAAACAAAAAAGTAGATTAAGTGCACTTAATCTACAGAATAAAAAGGAGCAGTTAGAATAACCAAAAACAGTATCACACATAGTTATAAGGGGGAGTGGTGAACACCTAATGAAAAAACATAGTTACCCTAACATAATAATTATAACTCTAAAAATAAATTTTGTAAATACCTAAAATAAAAAGACTATTTCTAGTCTTTTATTAACCATGCACATCTCATAATTCTTTCTGACGGATCAAAAGTATCATAAATAACTCCATTTATTATTGCTGTTATATGATTATTCATTGTAACAGCATATTTACCAAACGGATGTTCTTCTGCAAATTCTCCAACACTTTTTGAATAATGACATTCTCTAGGGTATCTGTCATCTAGATAGTCCTCTACAAACTCAACATTATCTGTCATATATCCATCTTTAGAGGAGAAATGTGCAAGTTCTCTATAAACACTTTCCCAACTTCTATCAGTAAGCAAAGATAAGCTACGAATTACGCAATCTTCAATATCCCTATTCTTAGGATTTCTATTGTAATACTTATACATTAGTTCATTAATTCTTTAGCTTTATTAAAATGTTTCTTTACAATTTCTTGTTCTTCTGGAGAAGTTGCTGTTTCTTTAATATATTTCATTAACTTGTAGTTATAGTGTAGCATACTTTCCAAATCTTTTAAGCCATCTTCCTTAGCTCCGTAGTTTCCACGAGCATTAAACTCATTTCTATCATCTTCGTAAGCTTCATAGCTTCCTCTCATACCATCCATGTAACCTGATGCTCTATATTTAGCATCTACACCCCTACGACCATATTCACCGTAGTTTCCATAGTTACCATAAGCATTGTATGCTCCATATCCTCTACCATATTCATTTCCATATCCATTCATATTTTCTACCTCCTTTAAGTCTTTATAAATATCTACAACTTTAAACAAGTCATCCTTATCTACAGTATGGAATTCTTGTTTACCTTTCTTTTTAATGTAATCTTCAACCTTCTTTATTATTTCTTCCACAGGATCACTTCCCTTCTTTTAGAAGTTTAATTATTTCTTTATTTTGGTCTATAATAGTTTCCAAATAATCTTTATTCTGATGCTGAAACTCTCTCATTAGGTCTTTATTGTTATAATCTTTCAACAATATCTCTAAATCTATTACTTGTAAAAGTAAAGACAGGTTATCTATTGTATTAATACATCTCATATTATAACTTCTTTATTGTAAAGTTAGCACTTTGAATTATTGGTGTTTCTGTTTCTATTGCAACACCTGTTGATAAGTTTGGAACACTTGGTACTGATGCTACAGTTATATTAGCATCTGCTCTGCAACAAACTTCTATAGTCTTTGAGAATGAAACATTTTCTGGAACTCCAACAGTTGTTATCTCAGTAGTAATAGTTGTACCTGGTACTAAAACTCCATCTTGGTATAGTCCTAAAGCTACACTTCCTGCTGTTGCACTTGAAACATTAGCATTAAAGTTTACTTCATAGTAACCACCTTTTACTATTTGATATAATGGGTTACCTTGATTATGGCATAACCATCCATTACAGTTGTTTTGACAAGCACTACGAGTTCTTATTGGATCATTTGTAAAAGTTATAGCACTTGAGTTGTTAGTTAAAGTTAAAGGTAATTCCTGTACACTTTGTATCATATTATCTCTCCTTTCATTTGCACAATTTTAATAATTTAATGTCAGTTTTTGCAATTTTTATGCAAAAAGTTAAATTTAATTGTACATTTTCAATAATTAAATAAAAGAGGATAGAACTATGCTATCCTCTTGTGGTCCACTTTGTTGTTTAGTGGACCACATTTAGCAAGTTCCTGTTATCAGGCTAGTAGTAATCTACCATTGCTTAAATAAATTGACTTGATCCGTTGCATCCACATCCATTGTTGTTACAAGTGAATATTGGAGTACGACCATACACTGGAGTTGATGGCACTGGGCACGAAGAAAGTCTATTATAAAGTTGATCTACCTCATTGGCAAACCCTTGTGCAATAAATGCATTCTGAGCTGTTTGAGATCTATCTAGATTTAACATTAAGTTTTGTCTTTCAAGATCGCTTATCTTATCGTTCTTAGCATCTAACTCTAATTGACATAATTTGTCGAGGATAGCCTGAGTATTTGCTGTAGCATTAGTAATAATATCTCTAGTATTATTAGCATCAGCAAATCTAGTAGCATTACCTTCATTTTGAACTATGTTTTGAGTTTGACAAGTTGCTAGACGATTTTCACAGCAGCAATTATCTAATGATTTTTGTAAACCATTAAATCCTTGAAGTGTTGCGATTTGGTTGTTGAAGTTTTGGTTCATATTAGCCATTTGTCTATTAGCAGCAGCTATCTCAGCATTGTAGAAACCGTTTGAAACTGTTTGTTGCATATCGTTGCAACATCCACAAAGTTGAAGTTGTAAACTGTTAATAGCATCTCTGTTTCCTTCTAATTGGTTAGATAAATGCAATGTATCAAACCCATTATTAGTATTAGTCATTATTTCTTGTTGACCATTAGCTATCCAAGGATACATATAAGCCATCTCACCGTTAGCCCCACCAAATCCACCACCGAACAAGCCACCATTACCTAGCATACCTAAAGCGATAATACCTAAGATCCACTCTCCCATATTACCACCCCAGCCATTGTTACCTGTTCCGATGTCTACTGTTGGAATTATTCCGTTTCCGTTCATATATCTCACCACCTTTCTTAAATCTATATATCAAACACTATGTGTTGATACCTAACTTGAAAGTAGGTTTTCTATTTGGTTTATCTGCTCATCAGAGTAACCAAACTTCCTTGCAAAAGTATAAAGCCTTTGCCTTTGCTCAGGACTTTGTTTACCTAAAGTGTTCCTAAGCATCGCTTCTGGAGTACTATTCTTCTTCATTTGCTCCAGTTGTTGGTATTGTTGGGGATACTGTGCTCTTAACTGATTTACTATCCCTTGACTTATCTGGTTCATTTCTTATCTCCTTCTTAAGGTCCTCTAACTCTTTCTTTAATGCATCAATCTGCAAGTCCTTCTCATCCTTAGGTATAAACTCTTCTAGAAGGTAAGTCTTAACTTGTCCTGTTGGAGTTTTATACCACATATTAGTAAATGCTTTATTTACGAACAAAGTATCTACAAATATCATCTCCCGTTTTACATCGTCTATGCTCTCAGCGTATCTAACACCTTGACCACCTGGACCTGTTTGAATAGTCTGGTTAAGTATCGTAGGCTGAGAATATTGTGTTTGCATCTTTTGTCTTTCTAACTCTGCAATCTTATTTCTCTCCTCTTGAATTTGTCTATCATAATTCATTATCTGAGGATTGTAGTTCATTCCGTACATCAAATTCCCTTCCTTTCTACTGGTATTATCTCATAATAAAAAAGAGGTAAAGTCCTAACTTTACACTCTTTTTGTATCTATTTTATCCATCTTTTGTACAACCCTTCTAGGATACTTATCTGGATAAAGATGATAAAGGTCATCATACTTCTTTCTAATACTAGAAATAGCATTATTAATAGTAGTTCTAGAAACATTCCATTCTAAAGCCATCTTAATGGTTGTCCATTTATCACTCTCCCATACCCTAGCATATAATACTTTCTTTTCTAGGTCAGTTAGTATTGCATCATCTATAAAAGTATTATACAAACATTTGTTCCATTTTATTTGATTTTTAATTGACTTACCCATTTCCTCAACTCCCTGTTTGATATTATATAATTTGAGGAGTTTTGTTTCAAGTTTTTTATTTCAAGTTTTTTGATAAAAAATTTAGTAGAGAGATTTTTTGTATGAATGCGAACACCACAACACACACGAAGTCTTTGTGTACAAAACACACCATTCAAACCCCACCCCCATGTTTTTGTATCAATAAATTTTATAACTTTTTTATAATTAATTAATACGAACAGTTGTTTGTTTATTCAAAGTTTATAAAAATGTTATTAATTTTATATAAGTTATTAATGTTATAGGTCAATTATATAAAAGTTATTAATATTAGCAAAGAAACATGAAAAAATGCCATATATCGTTTATATCTTTCATAACTTTTTTTTAAGGTTCATTATATTAACATTAATATAATACTATCATAACTATTAATATATAATATATTAAAAACGTTTCACGCGTAAATAACTCTATATCAGGGATTTTTAAGGTTTCTTTAATAACTTTTTTATTTTTAAATAAAAGGTTAATTATAATAAATAATAAAAATTTTAAAAATTTTATAAAAGTTATTGACATTAATTTTTGTTTATGGTAAGATTATATCAACAACAGGACGGAACACCTAGAACAAAACATCTCAGAAAAAACAAAAACATTAAAAATTATATAAATTTTAAAAAAGTTATTGACTTTATAAAACTTATATGTTATTATTAATATGTCAAGCCGAGTTGTTCGGTTGTGTATACGGACCAGTTTAAACCTACCAAGGCACTGAGGAAAGCAACGGAGTTAAAAGCAAGACAATAAAATAATATAAATTTTAAAAAAGTTATAAAAGTTATTGACAATATAAAATTTATATGGTACAATGTACACAACAACAAACGAAGAGCCAAAAAAATAATTGGTTAAACTACACCATAAAAGACAGTAGACAGTTTGACATCTGCCTAGATATAATAATTGATATTTGACAAGTACTAGAACAAGAAAACAAGCAAACGACATTTAGTCAAGTCGCCGATGTTTGCAAGTAATGTATATAGGTTATAAAAACGGGACTTAATAGGAATAACTTTGTATTAGGACTATGCCAGTGATAGAATGCCCTAGGATAAAACCTTTTAAGTATTGCCGTAACTTTGTAAGCAAGCATGGTTTATCAGTGGAAACTGATAAATCTAGGAGCATGAAATTGATCTCATTGGGTGGAGTGTTTCTAGATTTGTTAGTTTCCAAACTAACAAGTCCATAGAATAGGTATAGGAGGGATAAAATATGGATAAAAAATTGGAAAATATTAACAAATTATTATATGAAACAAAATTTAATTATAGTGAAAGTGAAAGTAAGGAAGATTTATTTACAAATTCACATGTAAAATATAATTGTGAAATAGCAAATAAAAATGGTAGTTATTTATTTACTTATCAATGCAATCCAAAGTATGTAAAAATAAGAAAAGAAAATGTGTTGGCTTGTGTATTATCTGATGCTAGATGTTATCAAGATTGCATAATAGGTAGCGAGGACGACAATATACAAGAATTCGCCAATATGTTTGGCTATGATAATATAAAAGAGTGCCTTAAAGCATATAAAGGCTGTAAAAAAGCAAGTGAAAAACTTAGTAAAATGTACACACAAGAAGAACAAGAAGTGCTATATGACTATTTTGTAGAAAAAGGAGAAATTTAAAATGAAAAATAAAATGGAAAACTATAAGGAAATAATAAAGGATTTAGAAAAAAGGGGTATTGCTTTATTAGATTTAGAAATATGTAATGAAATAGAGTGCCAACAAGATAAAAAACTTACAGAACAACAACTAGAATTAATTTATAATACAGTAGAAAGAGCATATTTAAAAAGTGTGTATATTACAATAGAACAATTAGTTAGATATTGTATTAAAAATGTAGATAAAATTTATGACATGGACGTTTATGACATAATAGACGAGTGTAATTTTTATTAGGAGGAGTTAGATTATGAAAGTAGAACAATTTTTAAATAGAAATCAATTCAGATTATATGATACAAATATAAATATTTTACAAAGTTATAATAGCAAAGTTGTAGAAATAAAAGGACATGAATATCAATTCATAATACTAGGAAAAGATTGGGATTATTCAACAACAACTAGTAAGCACGTTTATGCTTTTCTAGATAAATATTCAAAAGTAAATTTTTGTGAAGTAATAAACAAAAGAAAATATATAAAAGACTTAATAGAAGAATGTAAAAAAGATAGATTTGAATTCATTAAAAATAATCATTATGAGATAGTTTATGATGAAGAAATGGTTTAGGAGGAGTGAAATTATGAGAATATATAAAATGATTATTACAAATAAAGAAAATAATAATATTTTACATATTGAGGAAAATATAAAAGAAACCAAAGTTGGCGACTATATAAATTGGTTTTATAATCACAGTTTACAAAATTATGCTAATTATAAATTTGAATTAATAAAGGAGTGTAAATAGTATGGAATTAGATTTAAGAGATTATGTTTGCAACTATATAGAAAACAGAATTGAAAGCATAAAAGACTATGAATATTCAACTATTGATGATTTAAGAGAGTTAAACCATCTAGAAAGTTTATCAGACGAACAAATAGATAAAATAACAGAAAAAGTTGAGAATGATAATGAATTAAAACAAAAATTAAGTGAATTGATTGATTATTATTTATATCATTAATAAAAAGGAGAGTTAGTTATGAAAATTAATAGATTTATTTTAAGGGATGAAGTCGATACACAATTCGATGATTTAATTACATTTGAAAATGATGTTTTACTTGATGATATTTATAGTCAAATTAATTATGTTAAAGAAAATGTAGAGGATTATACAAATGAAGATATTTATACAGCTTTGACACAATTAGGAAAATTTACTATTGAATTTATAGGACAATTAGAAATAATAGAATATTAAGGAGAGTTAGTTATGAACAAAAAAGAAACAAATAAATTATTAAAAGCAAGAGGAGTTTTTTGTCAATCTGATACTGATGAATATATAGACACTTATAGAAAAACATATCAAGATGTAATGCATAAATTTGATGAAGAAGATTTTTATAATTCAGTGGTAGAATGGTTTTTTGATGGCTCAGTTGGAGCAGAATATTACGATTATTGGTTAGAAAAGAATTGGAGTGATGAAAATGAATAGTATTTATGATAATGGAGAAATAATGTTAGGTAAAGCAAAAGACATACTAAATTATATGGAAGATAATGCTGATGAATTTGAAGATGATATAGATATTCAAAATGATTTAAAAGAATTATTAGAAGATAGTGAGGATGTTATTGTTTATATTAATTATGATACTAATGGTATGGGATACTTTATAGATTATTGGACTGAAAAAGATAGAATTAAAGAGGTGTAATTATGAATAAATATAAAGTAGGTGTGTCTAGAAATTATTATCAAGAATTTGAAATTATAGCAGAGAATGAACAAGAAGCAGAAGATAAAGCAGATGAATTATTTGATAATTTATATTTATATGGTGTTGAGTTATATGATGACCATAATGGAAATATTGAACTTATTGAAGAAAATGTAAAAGTTAAAGATGAAGAGGTGTAACTAATATGGAGAACTATGAAGTAAAAAGATTATTATTTAATATATTTGAAAATGCAAGAATATTATTTAATGATTATTATAATGGATTTACACATAATTATACTGAGGAAGATAAGAAAATTATAAAGGTATTAATATCTGTTATAGAAGATGATATAGATAATATAAAAGATATTTTATAGATATAAAAGAGGGAGAAATATGGGTAAAATTTACATGAATAAAGTTAATATTAAAAACTTAATTGAAAAGGTTAATATTTCAAGTTATGAAAGTTTAATAAGATATTGCAAGAACTTAAAACAAACATTTCCAAAGGTTGATAAGTTTATATATCAAGATGATCTAAACTACTTTGAAATACCTAGAGAATTACTAGATGAAAAGGAGTGATATTATGTTAGTAGTTTACCAATTATATATGAATGAAAACAATGAAGAAGATGAACTAAACTTATTTGACTGTGATAGTTTAAAAGAAGCAAAGTATTTCTTTGAATTCAAATTAGGGGTTAAAACAAGTTTGAAAAATTTAAGTAAACAAACAAAAACAAAAGGAACAATAAATAAAAAATATAAAATATATAAAATTAAGTAAAAGTTTTGAACTTTTGAGGAAAGTGAGTGTTATAATTAATTTATGAAAAAGACATATGAAGATTTAGATAGTATTTTAGATGATTTACAAATGTGTGTAGAAGATTTACAAATGTTTATTAATAATGATACTAGAATTGATTTTGATGTTGAAGATTTTAAATGGGAATTAAAAAAGAATGATTTATTAACTGATGAATTAGAAAGTTTTATTGATAGATATATGGAAACAATATAAAGGAGTGATAATATGCATGAGCTAGATAATATAATTGTCAATAATAAACTAATTGAAAAGGTTAGATATGTAGAAGATTGTAAAATGTTAAAAGCAATATTATTTGATAAAGGTTTTGACTTAACACTACAAGAATGTGAAAAACTGTGGGGTGATATTAGTGAAGCAGCTAGTGCATCTTGGTTAAATGTATCAGAAGATACTGTAAATGAATTTTTATTTAATAACTATTATGATTAAGGAGTGATAATATGAAAAAATATTTAATAGAAAATAATGGTTGTGATGATACAACTAGATTTGAAATAGAACTAACTGATGAAGAACTAAAAACAGTTATTAAATTTATAAAAGCAAATAATGATAAGTCTGATTATGGGTGTCGACCAAATATAGACATATATGATAAATATTTTTATGATGATGACGGAAAGCCAACAACATATAAACAAACTATTGAAACAACAGAACCTATGAAATTGGAGGATTAATATGAAATTAAAATATACTTATTACTTTGGAAACAAAGCAGAAGATTATAATGTTTATATAGTAAAAGTAGATAATATTTATGAAGTATGGATTGGTAAAGAAAAAGAAGGATTTAGATGGTTTTGTTTTGGATTAGAAGAACTAGATACACAAATGTTAGCAAATTTAGATTGCTACTGTGCTATACATAAAGAAATAACTGAGATAATAAACGGTTATACTGATTAAAATAAAGGAGGATTAATATGTTAAAGGGTGTACAATTAAGAGATTATCAAGAGCAAATACTAAAAGAGCTTGGTAGTGTTCCTAGTATTGGTTTATTTATGAAAACTGGTAGTGGGAAAACACTTACAAGTCTAGAAAGATTTACTAGAAACCCTACAAGTAATCTTTTAGTTATATGCCCTCAAAAAATAGTTACACAATGGTTTGATGAAGTTGAGAAACATACTAATTTGCAAGTTTGTAAATATAATATGTCTTGGAGTTCTACAAAGAAAGATCAAACAATTCAAAGTTTTTTAGAAGATGTAATGTTAAAAGACTATTATCAAGGTATGTGTATAGTTGTCAATTTCGATATTATAACTAAAATGACATGGCTAGATTTAATTGATGAGAATTGGACTATTATTGTTGATGAGAGCCATAAGATTAAAAATATGGGTACATCTAGAAGTCCTGTTAAGGTTACACAGAAGATATTAGAACTAGGAGAACAAACACCTTACAAAATTATACTTACAGCAACTCCTACTGAAAAAGAATATGGTGGTTATATTGATTTATATAGTCAATTAACATTTCTAGGATACTTAGATATGAGTTATACATTATTCCAAAATAGATATTGCAGAATTGAAAAATTACAAGTTCCTGGTATGCCATTTCCAATTAAGAAAATAATAGGTTATAGAATGAACTTAATTGATGAGGAAATTAAACCATTAATAAAACTATGTTGTAGATATTATGCTCCAAAATATGGAGATTATGATCCTCAATTATTAAAAATAACAATTCCTAAGGCTAAGAACTATGCTAAAATGTTAGAAGATAGAACATATCAAGAAATAACTTTTGACAATGTTAGTGCTTTTAGAATTGGTAAAAAGACACTTATAAGTGGTTGTGTTACTGGTACTGATGAGTATGGTAACAAATACAAATATGGAGATAACTGTAATAAGAGAGAATGGCTAGAAGAATTCTTATCAAATACAGATGATATTGTAAGTGTATTATATAATTACAATGTTGAAAAAGATATAATCATTGATGTATGTGAAAAACTTGGTAAAAGTTATATAGTAATCAATGGAGAAATTAAAGATAAACCTGCTGAACTTAAAAAAGAATTTGATGTATTGATAGGTCAATATGAAGCTTTTGGAGAGAGCTTAGACGGTCTACAATACAAATGTCATTTAATGGTATTCTATTCAATGCCAGACAGTTCTAGAGCATATAGACAATCACTTGGTAGAATAGATAGAATAGGTCAAACTGAGATGCCTATTTACTACCACTTAGTTATGGAAAGAACTATTGATGAGAAGATCTATGAGATGGTTTTAAATAAAGTTGAGTTTAGTGAAAAGGACTTAAACGAATTAACAATATAAAGGAGATGATGAATTGATGAAAGTATATGAGGTTGTAACTGAGGAATTTGGTGAAACTAAGAAGTATAATGTACTAAGTAAAAGTATAGAATATGCTATTGACACTTTAAAACGTAATTTCGATTATTTTTGTGTTGATGATGTTAAATCAATTGATTTAATATGTGATGATGTTTACATACCAATAGAAAAGGATGTGAAATAATGAGTGTTAAAACAACTGTAACCTTAACTAGAAAACAAGCAATAAATCACATTATTGAAAAAAGAATAGAATTATTAAAAAGAAAACTTGAAAATGAAATTAATTTTTTGAGTAACGATGTTTTAGAAAATTTATTAGATAATGTATATTATGATAGCAAATTTGAAAATTACAGAGTTATAGATGATGGAAGTGATGAAAATGAAACAAACAGTCAGTGGAAATACAAAAGGTTTTGATATAAGTTGTAGTGATGAAGATGTAGAAAAATCTATGAATACACCAATAGGAATAAGATGTGCTGATATTTATTTAAGATTTCCTGAAATAATGGAAGATGAAGCAAATGATTTAGCCGAATTTTTAGAAGATGAACATATAGTATATGAAGGTGCAACAGATGTTTTTATGGAAAAAGACAAAGAAATAGAACGATTAAATAATATTATAAATACTTTTGAAGAAGATTTAGAAAGAGAAGTAAATATATCTGAACAAGATAGTATGGTTGGAAATTATAGGTACACTGTTATACATTCAACACTTGAAAAAATGTTAAAATATTTTAGAGAATTAAAGGAGAGATAATAATGAAAGTTAGGTATTCAGTTAGCAAAAACAAAGAAGGATTATGGGTAGTTTGGAAAGAAGTAGAAAGCAAAAATGCTATTTCTATAAGAGGTGTTTACTCTGATGTTTCAAGGTATAAATGTTACAAGTATAAAAAGAAAGTAGGTGCTTGTTAATTATGAAAGTAGGAGATTATGTAAGATTTGAAAATGGAACAATAACAAAAATAAATTCATTTAGCGAAAAAGATAATCCGTTATTTAATATACTTATAAATGCACAATATTATAATTCTAGTGATATTAAAGTATCAAGTCCAAACATAATAGATTTAATAGAAGTTGGAGATTATGTTAATGGACATAAAGTATTTGATGATATGAGAGCAGATACTGATGATTATGGAAATGATTTTATAGAAATTGGTATTGAAAGTGATTGTATGTTAAATCATTATATAAGAGAAGAAGATATTAAATCAATAGTAACAAAAGAACAATTTGAAAGTATGCAATATAAGGTAGGTGAAAACTAATGTTAAAAGTAAAAATAAAAGATAAAACTGAATATGCAACAACTAGAATTAAAGGAACACATACAAATCTTTTAGAAAGTATAATTTTGCTAGATATATCTTTAAATAACTTGAAAGATGAATATAACTTATCTGATGAACAGATAGGCAGTTATCTAGCATTATATAGAAAACATCTGAAAGAGAAAGAGGTGGTATAGTGTGATTGAAACAGAGGATTTACCAAGCTATTATCCTGGTTATGATGAATACTGTGAACCTAAGGAAGAAATAGATTGGGAAAATGATCCTAGAATTGAAGAAAGCATTGATGAAGCTATAATGAAAAGATTAGAGGAGGATGATAAAAATGGCTTACGTTAAAAGAGGTAAATACACAGTAATTGATGATGATGTTATAAAAAGTGAAATGTTAGATACATTAATAGAGAAAGGTATTGCTGATAATAAGGCTAGACAATTAGTATTTTATCCAGTACCTATGAGTTTAATTAGATGGTCTAAATATCTAGAACCTAGTGAAATTAAGTTGTTCCTAGAACCATTTAAAGAAGAAAACGCAACAGATGAAGAAACAGAAGATTTTGGATTTTAAGAAGGAGAGATAAAAAATGAAAAAGATAAATATTGAAGAATTAGAAAAAGTATTAGATAGTTGTATTAAGGAAACTATTGATAAAATGGAAAAGGATGCTAAAGAAACTAAAGCTGTTAATGATAGTACTTTGTTTGTATTTTCCTTACAAAATATGTTAGCTATGGTAGAATATAAAAAATTAGTAAAAGAAAAGTTAGGAATAGAAAAGGAGAGATAGAAAATGGCAAACGCAAAGAAAACATGGAAAGAAGTATTTTTAGAAAATTATAGTGGTAAATCTGAAATAGCAAAAGAGGTTGAACCATTTATAAAAGAAAATTATAAAGGAAATGCATACATTCCTTGGGCAACAATGGAAAGACTTACATATATGTGTGATGAGTATGCAATATTTGAAAACATCAAAAATGCACAAGGTGGCTTAGTTCATACAGATAAAGTAGAAATGCATCAACAAAATATACAAAAAGGAGAAGTTGTTTCAGAAACAACATCACAAATGTTCTCGCACATGGTTAAGGTTAGATTATCTTTTATGGGTAAAGAATTTATTGAAGAATATCCTATACAAGATCAAGATTATACAGCAGCTAGAGTTTATAACCAAAACTTAGTAAACAAAGCTTTACAAAGAGCTAAAGCTAAAGTTGCTGCTAGAGCTACAGGTATTGGCTTAAAACTTTATGAAGGTAAAGATTTACAAATTGATGAAGTTCCACAAGAAACTAAACCTGAAATACCAGTTGTAGAAAATGCACAAAAAACTGAAAAAATTGTGCAAAAAGATGTTGAAAAACCAAAAAATGCACAAAAAACTGAAAAAATTGTGCAAAAAGTAGAAGAAAATGTACAAAAAATTGAAAAAACTGTGCAAAAAGTAGAAAAAGTAGAAGAAAAACCACAAGAAATTGTGCAAAAACCTGAACCAGTAAAAGAAGTTGCAACACAAGTTGAAACACAACCTGCAACACAAAATGATGCAGTTTCAGAAGCAATAGACTTGATTAAAAATACAGAAGTTGATAAAATGAATTTAGCATTGCAAAGAGTAAATGTTGCTTTAATGAAAAAACATAGGGTTGCTTTATCAACAGAAGCTAGTAAAGAAGAATTGAGAAGTATATTAGAAAATAAGGAAATATTTACTAATCCAGACCAATTCTTAAAAACATTAAAGACATTACTTGGAATGTAATAGAAAGGATGAGATGATGGAACATTATAAGAAATTTTATGAAGTTGGTGTTAATAGATATTACACTATTAATGTCGATGATGAAATGTACATAGGTACTGAGAGTTTCTTAAATTTAGGTAAAAAGAAGTTATTTAGAAAACAAAAAGAATTAAATATGGGTTTTAAACTTTTAAAGTTTTCTGCTCCTATAGCTCAGTTATTTAATGCTATGGATAACTTAAAACCTACTAAGAAACAAAAGTATAATCATGAAGATATGATAACTTATGAACATATAGACAATAAAAAACTAAAAGAAGATATAAAACAAGCATATTTCAAAGTTATTAATGATGAAATGGCTAATGTATTAAAACAACAAGCTGATTTATTAAATGAAGGTAAAGATGAACTTGCTGCTCAATGTGAAGCTTATATTGAGAAACTAAAGAAAGTTGATCCATTAAATGGAATTGTTCTAGGAGCTCCTACACATACAGGTTGCATGATACTTAGAACTATGCTAAGAGAAGGTCTAGAACATTTATACACAGAACCAGTAAATGCATTTGCTAAGAACGTGTATTTATATGATCAAGATTGTTTTGGAACACTAACAATATATAGATTAATTACTGTTAAAGGTGTAGTTAAAACTATTGATACATTTATTTATGATAGAGAAGTAATTGGAAGTTTATTAAAAACTTTATATGAGGAAGGAAGATAATTATGGTAGATACAAGTTTAAATAAAAAATATACAGCTAAGGAAGGTGGAAATTTAGATTTCAGTCCTATTCCAGATGGTATTTATAGAGCTAGAGTTAAAGAGGTTACACCTTGGACTGCTAAGACACAAAATATTAAAGTTATCCAAAGAGATGAAAATGGTAAAGCATTATTAGATGAAAAAGGAGAACAATTAAGGGAATTAGTTCCTAATTGTACATTCTATAGCTGTAATGTAAAAATGGAAATTATTGGTGGGGCTTATGATGGTAGATTAGTATTCCATAACTTAAGCACACATCCAAATATGCCATTTAATATTCCAAATTTCTTATATGGAATTGGTCTAAAAGAAATATCAGCAAGTGAAATTCAAGAAAAAACTAAAGGACTTATTTGTGATATTGATGTTTTTACTGATAAATATCAAAAAACAATACAAGACAAAGAAACAGGTCTTGATAAAGTTGAAGAAAAGTATATTAATAAAGTAAAAGCATTTAAACAAATTCCTGCTGAAAACCCTAATGCTGAGATAGAAACAGAAGATATGGGATTTTAGTAAGGTCAGTTGAATATGGAATACTTTAAAAAGTATTTTAATGAAGTTGAGGAAAAAGATTGGTTGGCAGAAGAAGTTAAAGTTAGATGTCCTTTTCATGAGGATACTAACCCTTCTGCATCAATCAATACTATGAAAAATCTATTTCATTGTTGGGTATGTAATGTTGGTTATAATGAAGAACAATTTATAGCTAAGATGAACAATATACCAACTACAGAAGCAATCAAATTACTAGATAAATATAATATTAATAATGACTGGGATGTTAATAAGGGTTCACTATGGTCAGACGATAAGTTCTTAAACAAAGTTAGAGATTTAGGATTATCTGATGAAACAATTAATGATCTTAATCTAGGAACAGTAAAGTTTAATAATTCAAATAAAAGACTACTAGGAATACCTGTGTTTTATAATAACATTCTTGTAGATGTAAGAAAATATAATTTATTAAAATATGAAGGACTACCAAAGGTTAGTTCAAATGAAGATGCTGAAAGTGGTTGGCTTATTCCTTATGATACCTTTTTAGAGAGTGATGAAGTATGTTATCTTTTTGAGGGGGAGAAAGATATGCTTATTGCTAGAGAACAAGGAATTAATGCATATACATTAACTTGTGGAGCAGGAGCAACTCCTAACTCTAAGATATTAGGTTCATTTAAAGATAAAGATATAGTACTATGCTATGATAATGATGAAGCAGGTAGAAACGGTATGGTAAATGTCTTTAAATGCATAAAAGATATAGCAAAAGATGTAAAATATATAAAGATAGGTGATGTTGTTAAAGAGGAGAAAGAAGATTTCTATGATTATATTACAAAATATAATGGAGATATATTTGAATTTTATTCGCTTGAACAACATCATTTTAATTTAGATGAAATTGAAAAGAATGTTAGAATTACAATAAAGGAAGCATTAAACGAGAATAGATTAAGAAAAAGATTAAAAAGTGTTATAACAGTTACTAGTGAATTCCAAGATCCTTACTCAGTTCCTACTATTGTAGAGTTTGAGAAAGTTGCTGAAAAAGGTTCTAAAAGTGAAATAATGCTTGAAGGAGAAAAAAGAAGTTGGTTTCTAGAAGATAGAAATATAGTACAAATGTTAGAGCTTATAGAAGCTAATGCTAAAGATGTAGAGGTTAAAAACAAGCTTAAGAGCTATGTAGGAATACCAAACGGAGAGCCTTTTGTAGAAATAAAAATGAAAGAGCCTAAAACAGTTTATAAAACTACAGTTGTAGATAAAGATATTGATGGTTCTGCTCAAAGCTTAGACTTATATAGTTTTGAGAGATTAGATGTTGGTGGTCAGTATGTTATAGATTATATAATATATCCACATCCTACAAAACATCAAAAACTTGTAGCAATATGTTTCAAGTCTATACCAGTACACGATAATAGAAACTACATAACAAATAAAGAAGTACTAAAGTTATTCCAGCATGAAGGAACAATAGAAGAAAGACTAGATTATTTATATCAGAGTGCTAAACATCATATAGCAAAACACTTGAACTTCAATATATGGTTAATGAGTGATTTAGTTTTTAATTCAATTTTGGATTTTGACTATGGTGGAAAAATGAGAGGTTGCTTAGATGTATTCTTCTTAGGAGATACACAAGTTGGTAAATCTGAAACAACAGGAGAATTAGTTAAGTTATATAACTTTGGTCATTTCTTATCACTTAAAACATCAACTACTGTAGGTCTTATTGGTGGTTCTAGTAAGGTTGATGGATCATTTTGTAATACAATAGGTTCTATACCTAGACAACATAAAAGACTAGCTGTACTTGAGGAATTTAGTGGTGCTAGACCTGATTTTATTAAGACTATGACAGACATACGAAGTAGTAACGAGTTAAGACTTTCTAGAGTTAGTGGAGAACTAATAGTACCTTGTAAACTAAGAATGATAACTATATCAAATCCAGTAAATGATGAGAATGGAAATCCTAGATTTTTGAATACATTCCCTAATGGTGTTATGCCACTTATGGAGCTTATTAAAAGTGCTGAGGATGTATCAAGATATGATGGTTTCCTACTTATTCCTAAAGTTGAAAAAAGAATAAATCCATTTGCTTATACATTACAAGGAACTCCTATACCAAAAGAAGCTTATCAAAATAAAATAAATTGGGTAGCAACTAGAGAAGTTGATAATGTTAAATTTGCAGAAGGTGTAGAAAGTTATATTTGGGAAAAAGCAGAAGAACTTAATCAAATATTTGAGTGTAACTTCCCATTATTCGGAACTACAACATCTAAGAAACTAGCAAGATTTAGTGTAGCTCTAGCAAGTTTGCTTGTTAATGTTGATGATACTTATGAGAATATAATAGTTACTAAAGAAATTGTAGATTATATGGTTAAATATCTTACAAGTATTTATGATGACGATGTATTCAAACTAAAAGATTATGCAAATGAATACAGAGCTTATAGTATTTGTACTGATGCTGATATTAAAGATTTACAAGATTTATATGCTAGAAATGCAACATTATTTAATTTCTTA
>JAFPMR010000237.1 GCA_017411235.1 Bacilli bacterium
ATTTCTGAACTTAATAAATTGTATTACTACGACTACAATAATGAAACAATTATTTATGTAATGAATAAATACGATGTTATATATGAAATAGCTAAAATATATTTAGATAATCTTACTTATATAAATGATATAGATTACATTAGTTCTAAACTTAATTTCCTAAAAGAACTAAAACAAGATCTATTAGATAAAAAACTATTAAAGATCAATAAACTATTTAAAGAACATCTAAAAAATAAGAGTATTACTATCTATAATCTAGGTAATACTAAAGAAATAGAACTTCTAAAACAAGAATTAGATTCTATTTCTCATGTTGAAATAATAAATGAAAATGACTCTAAGTATCCTAATCATTCAATATATGAATTCAATACTATTGAAGACGAAGTAGTATGGATAGCAACAGATATTTGTAAAAAGATAAAAGATGGAATAAGTATCAAGAATATCTTCCTAACTAATCTAAGTGATGAATACTATAAACTAATAAGAAGAATCTTTCCTATGTATAACATACCATTTACATTAAATGATTCTACTAGTATCTATGGTACATATCTAGTAAACAAATTCCTAGAATTATATTCTGATAACATGGAAGATACCTTAACAAAATTAAAAGAATATGTTGATTCTGATGAAACAGAATCAATCTATAATCAAATACTTGATATTGTTAATAACTATGCTTTTATTAACAACTATAATGATGTCTTACCATTAATAAAAGTAGATTTAAAAAATACTAAATTAAAAACTAAAAATCTTATATCTTCAGTACATGAATCTAGTATTGATAACACCTATACAGAAGAAGACTATGTTTACTTATTATCATTCAATCAAGGAATAATACCAATAATTCATAAAGATGAATCATACTTATCTGATCATGATAAAGAAGAATTACATATCTCTTTAACTGTTGATAAAAATAACAAAGAAAGAGAAGATACAATTAACTATCTATCTAATATTAAGAACTTAACTATTACTTATAAAAAACTAGCTAATGGTGAAAAATATAATATTTCTAATATCAATGAAATATTAAACTATGAAGTAATAATAGATATAAAATTAGAATACAATTATTCTAATTTATATAACCAAATAAAACTAACTAGTTTAAAAGATGAATACAATAAATATGGAACTACTAGTGATGAATTATATAAACTATCTGCTACTTATAAAGACTTACCATATAACACATATGATCATACTTTTAAAGGAATAGTAAAAGAAGACTTACATAAATTCTTAGATAATAAATTATATCTATCTTATACAAAGGTAGATAACTACTACAAATGTCCTTTCTCTTACTATTTAAACTATATCTTAAATATAAATATCTATGAAGATACATTCTATCAACACATAGGTACTTTATTTCATGCTGTATTAGAAAAGTTTAATGACTTTAAAGGTACTTATGATGAACTATGGAACCAAGAATTAAATAACTTAAATGTCGAATTTAATAATCAAGAACTATTCTTCTTAGAAAAACTACATGATGAATTACTATTCATCATAGATACAATAAAAGAACAAGAAAACTATACTGAATTACATGATGAATTACATGAAGAAAAAATCTATACAAGTATTAGCGGTGATATGACTATCTCCTTCTCAGGTATTATAGATAAAGTTAAATACAAAGAAGAAGATAGTAAAACTATCGTTGCTATCATCGATTACAAAACAGGATCAGTAGATGTTGATTTAAAAACCGTACCATATGGTATTGGAATGCAACTACCTGTCTATCTTTATTTAGCTAGTAACTCTAAAAAATTAAAGAATATAGAAGTAGCAGGATTCTACTTACAACATATCCTTAATAATGAAATAACAGTAGAAAAAAATAAAACATATGAAGAACAAAAAAAGAAAGCCTTACAACTACAAGGCTATTCAAATTCCAATGTAGAAATCCTATCTACATTTGATAACTCATATGATAAATCAAATATGATTAAGAGTATGTCTTTAACAAAAGACAATAACTTCTCTAGATATGCTAAAGTCTTAACAACAGAACAAATAAACTATCTAAAAGACTTAGCAGAAAGAAACATTCATACTGCAGCAACTAATATCTCTAATGGAGAATTCCCAATCTCTCCTAAGAAGATAGGGGATACTAACTATGGATGTAGGTTCTGTAAATATAAAGACATCTGCTTCCATACTAATGACGATATAGTAGAACTAGATGAATTAACAAATGAAGAAGTATTTGGAGGTGAAGAATAATGGCATGGACTCCAGAACAACAACAAGCAATTGATAGAAAAGGAACTAATATAATCGTATCAGCAGGTGCTGGTTCCGGTAAAACAGCAGTATTAACTGCTAGAACATTACGTATTCTTCATGAAGGAGTACACATTAATGAATTACTAATTCTAACATTTACCAAAGCAGCAGCTGCTGAAATGAAAGAAAGAATTAGAAAATCAATTGCTAAAGATCCTGAATTAAAAGATGAACTACCATTAGTAGATCAATCTTATATCACAACATTCGATTCATTCGCTTTATCAGTAGTAAAGAAATATCACTATCTTTTAAATATCTCTAATAATATAGCTATCTCCGAAAGTTCTATTATTGAAATGAAAAAAGAAGAATTACTTGATGAAGTATTTGATGAATACTATGCATCTAAACCAGATAATTTCTCTAAGTTAATTAAAGACTTCTGTGTAAAAGATGATCGTACAATAAAGAATTCCATTCTTAAAATAGCTACTAAAATAGATGGTAAACCAGATAGAGAAGAGTATCTAAATACTTATTTAGATAACTATACATCAGATAATTATGTAGATTATTTATACAATGAATATTTAAAAATTATCAAAGAAATAAAACAAAGACTAGATAATAACTATGAAGAATTTATAAACTCTCTATCTGAAAAAGACTCTATTAAAATAGAAGATGGTTATAACAATCTTTATAGTGCTAAAGAATATGATGAAATCATTTCTGCATATAATAATCTTCCAGAAAGATTCCCATCTTTAAAACTAGATGATGAAGTAAAAATAATTAAAGACAAATACAAAGAATCTTTAGATGAACTAAAAGAAATAATAACTAAATATGGTTCTAAAGAAGAAATAATCAAAGGTATAAAATCTTCTCATGTATATTTAGAAGCTATTCTAAATATAGTTAAAGACTTCTTAGACAAACTACATAAATACAAAGCAGAAAATGAAATCTATGATTTCCAAGATATCGCTTTATTATCTATAAAGATTCTAAAAGAAAACGAATCAGTAAGAGAAGAATTAAAAAATACCTTTAAAGAAATCATGGTTGATGAATATCAAGATACCAATGATATTCAAGAAGCATTTGTATCTATGATCGAAAATAATAATGTCTATATGGTAGGTGATATAAAACAATCTATCTATCGTTTTAGAAATGCTAATCCATATATCTTTAGAACTAAATATGATAAATACTCTAAAGAAGATAATGGTATCAAAATAGATTTACTAAAAAACTTCAGATCACGTTCTGAAGTACTAGATGCTGTAAATGATATCTTTAATCTAATAATGGATAATACCATTGGTGGAGCAGAGTAC
>JAFPMR010000238.1 GCA_017411235.1 Bacilli bacterium
AAAGTAACTAATAAATTAGAAGGTGCTTTAGCTGATAGTAATAAAGAATTTGAATATGAAGTTATATTTAATGGATCTTCAGTTAATGCTGGAAATTATGATGTATTTGATACTAATAATGAATCTTTAACAGCATTAAATCTAGATCAAGATGGTCAAGGTTCATATACATTTAAGTTAAAAGGTAATCAATCTATTACATTTAAGAATTTAACTGGTGGAGTTGAATATACTATTAAACAATTAAAATATAATGGATATTCTACTAGTCCTGTTTTACGTGGTGAATATGCTACTATTACAGGTAACACTAATGAAGAAGGTACTAGAGAGTATGAATTTACTAATACTTATAGCGCTATTGGTAGTGTTTCATTGAATGCTAAATTAACATATGATAAAGAACTAACAAATGATATGTTTAAAATAAGTGTTGATGGAGTAGAATATGATGTTGATAGTAATGGTAATATTGGTTCTATTAATAAACAATATGATAATGAAGTAGGTCAATTTACTTATATTATTAAACAAGTTAATACTGGTTTAAATAAGATATCTTACGATAGTAGTGAGTATAAAGCAGTAGTTAATGTAACTGATGATAAAGAGGGAAATCTTAATACTCAATTAAAGTATTATGACAATAATAATAACGAAGTTAGTGAAGTTGTATTTAATAATATTTATTTACCAAATGGTTTAACTATTAGTAATGTTAATAATAGTGAATATGTAGATAAAGATAAGATATTTACTTATGAAATAACATTGACTAACGGTGAAGGTACTTATGAAGTTAAAGATAGTAAAGGAAATAGTTTAACAAATATTGAATTTGTTGATGGTACTGCTACTTATAGTGTTAACTTATTAAGTAATGAAAGTATTCTAATATCTGATTTACCTGATGGAGTAGATTATATTATTAAACAAACTCTTGTTGAATATTATGAAACTACTTCTAATGAAGAATCGACAATAAGTGATAATACAATAGTTGTTACTGGTACTACTGTTGAAGGAAGTAAAGAGATTAAATTCGATAATAGATATGAAACTAGTGCTTCTTTTGAACCTAATATTAATGTTCAATTAGAAGGTAAAGAAATTGAAGCTAATGAGTTTACTTTCAAGTTATTAGATGTCTCTGAAGGAGCTACAAATGGTTATACTGTTAATGGTAATAACAATGTAGAAGGATTAGTTTCATTCGGAGAGATTAATTATACTAGACCTGGTACTTATCGTTATGAAATAGTTCAATTAGATAATGGATCAAATCATATTTATTTCGATTTCTCTAAAGTTTATTTAGTTCTTGAATTAACTGATAATGGTGATGGTACTATGGAAGTATTAAGTAGTTACGAATATGAAAATGGTCAAGAGTTCTTGGCAAATAAGTATTCAGAAGAACCAATAGTTAAAGAAGATGAACAAGAACAAGGAAAAGAAAATCCTAAGACAGCTGATAGAATTAGAAATATAATTATTTTAATGCTAGTAGCTATCTCATTGTTTGCTGTAGAAAGATGGATTAGATATCGTCGATATACGATGAATGCCTAATTCATCTTTTTTATTTACTTAAAAGATTAAATAGCATATAATAGCAAATTAGAGGTGTATTTATATGTTAGATATAGATAACTTAAGAGTTAATTTTGAATCAAAAGTATTAGCTTCTGGAAAGGTTATATTAGTACCTCATAGAACAGCTGACTTTGATGCTATTGGTTCTGCTATAGGTTTATCTTTAGCGGTAAGTAAATTGAAAAAAACATCAATGATTATTGTTGATGATAAAGCATATGAATTGGATAGAGGAGTTTACTCAATTATTAAGGATACGAGAACTAATCATAATATTGTTTCTAAAAGTAAGTATTTGAGTAAAGCTCAAGATGATGATTTATTTATTATGACAGATGTTAATAAATCTTATTTAACTACATTATCTGATTTAATGGTTGATCCAGAAAGAGTATTGATAATAGATCATCATGAAACGGATGATAAAACTGTTGATTCTCATTATCAATTTGTTGATAGTAATGTTTCAAGTGCATCTGAAATAGTAGTTAAATTATTACAAAAAATGAAAATTAAAATACCTAAAAATATTGCTAATTATTTATTAGCTGGTATTTATTTAGATACGAATAAACTTACTAAAAATGTTAGTGCTGAGACTTTGTTAATTGCTTCAAAATTAGTAGAAGCTGGAGCTGATACAAATTTTGTAATGGAATTATTTACTGAGGATTATGACAGTGATAGAAGAGTACAAGAATTAGTTAATAAAACTAAAATGATTACTTATAAAATAGCAATGATTTTAGCTGAAGAAACGGATGAATATACAACAAAAGAACTTGCAAGAACTGCTGATTATGGTCTTAATTATGGTGTAGATGCATCATTTGCAGTAGGTAGGATATCTGAAGAGATTGTTGCTGTAAGTGCAAGATCTAAGAATAGTATAGATGTTGGTAAAGTAATGCAACAACTTGGTAATGGTGGTGGTAACCAATTTTCTGGTGCTGCAAAGGTAGAAGGTTCTACTATTGAAGAAGTTGGAAAGAAACTAGAATTAATTATGAGACCTAGTTGTTATGTTGAAAAAAAGACTGAAAGTTAATTTCAGTCTTTTAAATTACGTGGATTTTTATACTTTATAAAGTATTCATAGTATTCTTCAAATGTAATATCATGATTATGAATATAAGTAGAGCATTCAATACCACAATATCGATAGTGCCATGACTCATATTGATATCCAGTTATGTATTCTTTATCTTTAGGGAATCGAAGAATGAAACCATATTTGTAAGCATTTTCTGATACCCAAGTAAAGGCTTTTGTTTTAGAAAAGTCTTCATTAGTATAAGGATAATCTCTAATATCAAAGGCATAACCTGTTTGATGTTCTGAGTAACCAGGACGAGCAGAGTATGTGTCAGCTTGTTTTTGACCATCTTCGTTTACATAGCGATTATAGATTGTTTCTTGTTTTTCATAACTACGATAAGCTGAATTGATTTTGAATCCATAACCAGCTTCTTTAGCATCGTTATACATTTTTAAGAAAGCTTCGAAGCATTCTTTAGATAATTCTGTTTTATAAGTACTACCATATAAAGAATAAATTGGATCTATTTCAATTAAGTCATCTGCTTTATAGTTTTCATCAGCGTAGTAATATTTGTTTAGAATTACAAATCTACCTAGTGAGGTATCTGTTTTTTCGGTATTAGTATAGAATTCATTATTAATATGAGTATTAATAATAGTAACTATTTCTTTAGGTGATTTGTCTTTATTATTCTTTTGATATTCTAAATAATCTTTTAAGTAACTATCTATGTAGTATGTTTCTTTAATAATAGGCATTGCCTCATTTTCATCTATATTATTATTTAATAGATAGTTTTGATTTTGTTTAGAAACATCTTTTTCTATTATTTCTAAATTTGCTTTAGAATATTTTAAGTTAATTGTATCTTTTGTTTTAGTATTATTCTCATCTTTATTATTGATAAAATAAACAAGTTGAAGAGTTATAAAGATGGCAATTAAAATAAATAATAGATTTCTAACATTTATTTTTTTCTTTCTTCTTCTTTTTGACATTATTATCACCAATTAAATTATAACATAAAAAAACATCTAGTTTTTAGATGTTTCTCTTATTTCCATTATTACTGGTAATACAATAGGTCTTCTACCTGTTAAAGAATTAATGAATGGATGTAATTCTAAGATGATGGTATTCTTTAAGTCAGTATAAGTATATGTATTATGCTGTAAATAGTTTTCTACTATTTCAGTAGTTTTGTTTTCTATTTGTTGAATTAATTCAGCATTTTCATTTACTAGGATGAATCCTCTTGTTGTGATGTTTGGTTTGATAAGTAGTTTTCTTGTTAGAGGATTAATGTTTAAGATAGTAATTAGAATACCATCACGAGACATTAATTTACGATCTTTTATAACTACTGATCCAACTTCACCAATACGTGATCCATCTACATAAACATCGCCAGCTGTAACAGAAGGGCCGCGATGAACTCCTTCGTTATCTAGAATAATGGAATCACCATTATTGCATATGAAGATGTTATCTTCTGGTATACCACATGACATTGCTAATTCTTGATGAGCTTTTAACATACGATATTCACCATGCATTGGCATGAAATATTCTGGATTAATTAATCTTAACATTAGTTTTAATTCATCTTGTTTAGCGTGACCTGATGTATGGATATCACTAAATTCTGAATTAGTTATTACTCTAACACCTCTTAGGTAAAGTTTATTTATTACACGATTAACGCTTGATACATTACCTGGAATAGGGTTAGAAGAGAAGACTACTAAGTCATCTGGCAATAACTGAATTTGTTTATGTGTACCGTTTGCTATACGAGATAATGCAGCAAGTGGTTCTCCTTGTGAACCTGTACATAAGATACATATTTCGTTATTCTTTAAACTCTTAGCTTGATTTGTATCAATAAATATTGATTTATCATTTAATAAACCATTATTTAAAGCGATATTAGTAGCTGTTTCCATACTACGACCAAATACTACTATTTTACGATTATTTTTTCTACAAGTATCAACAATGTGCTTAATACGATATGTATTAGATGCGAATGTTGCAATAATGATACGTCCATTGTAACCATTAACAATATCACCTAAAGCTTCGTCAACACTACTTTCTGATTTAGAGAATCCTTCAGATAGAGCATTTGTTGAATCACTTAGTAATAGTTTTACACCTTCATTACCAACGCGTGCCATTTTGTGTAAATCGGCGATTGGTCCGATTGGTGTTAAATCGAATTTAAAGTCACCTGTTGAAACGATAGTACCATTTGGTGTGTGAAGAACTATTCCGTAACTATCTGGTATTGAGTGTGTTGTTGCAATAAATTCGATATTAAAGTATTTAGTTTTAATTTTCTTATCTGAATCAATTAATTCTAAGTTATCATAACCGATTTCACGATCTTCTAGTTTGTTTTTTATTAAATCTATAGAAGTTCTAGCAGCATAGATAACTGGTATTTTAATTGTTTGTAGTAAGAAAGGTATACCACCAATATGATCTTCGTGACCATGAGTGATTAATAAACCTTTTATTTTACTTTCGTTTTGTTTTAAATATGTAACGTCTTGAATAACATAATCGACACCTAAAAGATCACTTTCAGGGAATATGACACCAGCGTCGATTATGAATATTTCGTCTTTATGGGTGATGACATACATGTTTTTTCCAACTTCGCCAAGACCACCTAAAGCAACGACAGACGTAAAGCTGTCCTTATTATTCATAAAAATTCTTCCTTTCAAAATAATTAATAATTAAGTTCTTCGCTACAAGTAATTATAGTACAAAGTAGATAAAAAGTCCAGTTAATAAGATTTAATTAACATAATTTACTTTGAAAAAGAGTTGTATATAAGGTATACTATTTGTGGTGATATATATGGGTTTATTTGATAAAATTAAAAAACTAATTTCTAAGAAAAAAGAAGTAGTAGAAGAAGTTAAAGAAGAATATGATGTTGAAAATGTTGAAGAGATAGAAGAACCTAAAGTTGAAGAAGAGGAAGAGGTAGAAGGTACTGAACCAGAAGAGATTGAGGAAGTCGAGGAAGAACCTGAAACTGAAGAAGAACCTGAAGTAGAAGAAGAAACTCGTGAAGAATCTACGGAACCTGAAGAAGAGGAAGAAGACTTTGAAGATGAAGAAGATGACGAGGAAGATGAAGAATGGGCGAAGTTCATTCAAGAACATCAAGAAAAAACTAAGGTAGAAGAAGCTAAAGAAATTGAATTATATGATAAAGGTTTAGAAAAAACTAGAAAAGAGTTTGTTTCTAAGTTGTCTACTTTAGGTATTAAATATACTAAGGTATCTGAAGATTATTATGAAGAATTAGAAGAACTTTTAATTAATGCTGATGTAGGTGTTAATACAGTAATGGGATTTATGGATCGCTTAAGAGATCGTGTTAAGAAGGAAAAGATTACTGATACTGAGTATTTAAATGAAGTTATTGTCGATGAATTATTCATTATCTATGTTGAAGGTGAAAGTTTAACAGACAAAATTAATTTAGCAGAGGAAGGACCTACAGTTATTTTGATGGTAGGTGTTAATGGAGTAGGCAAAACTACAACAATTGCTAAATTAGCTCATAAATATATTAATGAAGGCAAGAAAGTTATGATGATTGCTGGAGATACATTTAGAGCAGGAGCTGTTGAACAATTAAAAGAATGGGCTGAAAGAACTGGTTCTACATTCTATGGTAAAGAAAATACTGATCCAGCAGGTGTAATATTTGATGGCTTAGTTAAAGCTAAAGAAGATAATGTAGATATTGTATTAATTGATACTGCTGGTAGATTACAAAACAAAGTTAATTTAATGAAAGAATTAGAGAAAGTTAATAATGTTATTGGCAGACATATTCCAAATGCACCACATGAAACATTATTAGTAATTGATGCTACAACAGGTCAAAATGGTATTAGTCAAGCTAAAGCATTTAAAGAAATAACTAATATTACTGGTATCGTACTTACTAAGTTAGATGGTACTGCTAAAGGTGGTATTGTATTAGCTATTAAAGATGAAGTTAATATTCCAGTTAAATTTGTTGGTTTAGGTGAAAAGATGACTGATCTTAAAACATTTGATATTGAAAATTATATTTATGGTTTATTTAAGGATATGATGTAGATGGAAGATTTTGTTTATTATAATAATTTATTTGATATTTATAGTGATTTATTAACAGATAACGAAAGAGATAATTTTCAAGATTATTATCAAGAAGATTTATCTTTATCAGAAATAGCTGATGAAAAGAATGTTAGTAGAAGTGCTATTCAAAAAACAATAAAAAATGTAATTGATAAATTGAATTATTACGAAGAAAAATTACATATATATAAAAAGAATATGAAGATTAGTGAACTGTTGGATTCAAACGATATTGAACAGTTAAAATCAGATATAAGAGAAGTATTAGGTATCTAATACTTTTTTAAACTTTACTTTTGTGTACTTTTTACACTTTAAATATGGTTGTAGTTGTGCTATGATTATTTATGTAAGGTAGGTAGAGAGAAATGGCAGAGGAAATCAAAAGAGGAAAGATAATTGTTGTAGAAGGAACAGATTGTTCTGGTAAAGAAACTCAAACTTCTTTATTAGTTCAAAGACTAAGAAGAATGGGTAGAAATATAGAAAGATTATCATTTCCAATGTATGATACTCCAACAGGAAGAATTGTTGGCGGACCATATTTAGGTAAGAGTTATATTGGTGAAGGTTACTTCCCAGAAGGAGCTGCAGATGTAGATCCTAAAGTAGCAAGTTTATACTATGCTGCTGATAGAAGATATAATAAACATATTATTGAAGGTTTATTGAATAAGGGTGTTGATGTAGTTTTAGATCGTTATGTTGAAAGTAATATGGCACATCAAGGTGGTAAATTATTTGATAAAGAAGCAAGATTAAAACTATATCAAGATTTAGATAATTTAGAGTATGGTTTCCTAGAGTTGCCGAGACCTGATTTTACAATATTCTTATATGTACCATACGATAAGGTAGCTGAACTTAGAGGGCATAGAGCAGAAGCACCTGATCAACATGAATCAAATCCATTACATATTAGAAATGCAGAACATGCTTATTTAGAATTAGCAGACTTACATAATTATCAAATTATTAAGTGTTGTGATAAAAAAGGAAATCTAAGAGATATTGAAAATATCCAAGAAGAAATATATGATATTGTTGTTAAAGAATTAGAGATAAAATAGTTTAAATATTTTATCTTTTTTGTTATAATTTTAATAGTAGGTGAAGCTATGAAAAAGGTATTTTTTTTGTTTATAACTTTTATATGTAGTTTAACTATTGTTTATGCACAGGATGAATACGTTCAAAAATGGATGAACGATGATGTTTCTGTTGATGTTGCTAAACATATGATACAAGTTGATGATGGTTTAATTGTTGGTGGAAGTGATTCTTCAGGAATTGTTCAACTAGCTAAATATGATAATCATGGTAAAGAAATAAAAACATTGAAGTTAGATTATGAAGGAATTGTAAGTGGTTTCTTTGAAAAAGATGGTAAATACTATTTTATAGCTACTAATTATGAAAAAGATTGGGAAGTATTAATTTATGAAATAACATCTGATTTAACTATTGTTAGAAAAAGTAATACTGGTTTTCACTTAGAAGGATGGTATGAAGTAGCAGACTTAAATGGAAATAGAATATATGTTACATCTTATGATACTGGTGCTTTCGAAGGCGTATATGATGAAGATGATCAGTACTATGCATATTTTTATATTAATTTAAGTGATTTTAGTGTTGGTACTGGTGATAACGAAAAAGTTTATGAATATTTTGGCAATGAGAATAGAGAATTACTTAAATTAGTAGATGGAAATATTCATGTAAGTGTAGTTAGAGAAAAAGATGATTTAATTATTATTGGAGGATCTTGTTCTGAATCTGATTTATGTGATGGAAATGGATTTGTGCAATTTTATGATAAAACTGATGATTTGCGTGGTGCATTTTTGAACGGAGATTATAAAGCCAAGGGTGATAATTTCTTTAGGTATACAAATATTGAATTATTAGATGAGTATATTGTTGCTTCTGGTGATCAATATTCTGTAATTGAGTTTTACAATTATGAAGGTGAAAAAGAAGATACAATTGATTTAGTTGAATCTTTGTATAGTTCTAATCATTCTGATAAACTTCTTGGAATTAAAGATATGATTTATCAAAATGGTAGACTTAGTGTTGCATATCAGGTTTGTAATTTCGTTCATGAACAGGGTGAAGATTGTAAAACTGGTATTGTAGTTTATCAAAAGAAGTTTAATATTGAATCTAAAACAGATGGTTTTGGTACTGTTATAGTAAAAAATGATGAATATGGTTCTGAAGAAGTAACATTTAAGATAGAACCTTTAGAAGGTTATCAATTAAAAGAAGTTAAGGTTACTGATAAAGATGGAAATGTTCTTAAAGTAACTGATAATAATACTTTTACAATGCCTTTCTCCGATGTATTGGTTGAAGCAGTATTTGAACCAAAGAACCCAGAAACATTAACTGGTGCTGCAATAATAGGTGTTGGTTTATTATTAATTCTTTCGTTAATTGCAATAGTTGTTAATGTTAGAAAAGCAAAAGATTTAATGTAAAAGATAGATTATTCTATCTTTTTTTGTTATACTAAATTACGGGTGATATGTATGTTTGAATACATGGGAGATAGATTATCAAAAGCTATAAAAAATATTAGAGGTATGGGAAGAATTACCGAAGAGAATATTAGTGAAGCAATGAGAGAAATAAGAATGGCTTTACTAGAAGCGGATGTTAACTATCAAGTAGTAAAAGAATTTGTTAATAACGTTAAAGAAAAAGCATTAGGTATGGAAGTACAAAAATCTTTAAAACCTGATGAATTATTTATTAAGATAGTTAAAGATGAATTAGTAGAATTATTAGGTGGAGAAGAAGCTCCATTAAATACTACTGGTAAACCAGCTATTTTAATGTTAGTAGGTCTACAAGGTAGTGGTAAAACTACTACAGCAGGAAAGCTTGCTAATTATTTAAGAAAGAAACATGCTAAGAAACCATTATTAGTAGCATGTGATATTTATAGACCTGCTGCTATAGAGCAATTACAAACTATTGGTAAACAATTAAATATACCAGTTTATACTGAAGGTAAGAAGGAAGTTAATACAATTGTTAAGAATGCTTTAGAATATGCTAAAGAAACTGGTAATGATTATGTATTAATAGATACTGCTGGACGTTTACATATTGATGAAGCTTTAATGGATGAATTAAAGGGTGTAGTAGATTTATGTCATCCACAAGAAGTATTACTAGTAATTGATGCTATGATGGGTCAAGATGCTATTAATGTAATTACTGGATTTAATGAAAAATTAAATTTAACTGGTTGTATTTTAACTAAGTTAGATGGTGACACCAAGGGTGGTGTTGCACTATCTGTTAGACATTTAACTAATGTACCTATTAAGTTTGTTGGTGACTCAGAAAAATTAGATGGTTTAAGTCCTTTCTATCCTGAAAGAATGGCTGAACGTATTCTAGATATGGGTGATGTTTTATCAATAGCTGAAAAGGTTGAAGGAATCATTTCTGAAGATGATGCTAAAGATCAAGCTAAGAAAATGATGAGTGGTAAATATGATTTAGATGATTTCTTAAAGAATCTAAAACAAATAAGAAAACTAGGACCTTTAGAGAATATTTTAAAAATGTTACCACAAGCTAGAAAAATGGGTTTAAATAATGTAAGTATTGATCCAAAAGATATGGCTCATATTGAAGCTATTATCTTATCTATGACTCCATATGAAAGAAAACATCCTGAAGTATTGAAAGCAACAAGAAAACAACGTATTAGTAAAGGTTGTGGAAGAGATGTTGCTGAAATTAATCGTCTTTTAAATCAATTTGAAGAGATGAAAAAGATGATGAAAATGATGAGTAGTGGAAACTTTAAAATGCCATTTTAAGAAGTAGAAATACTTCTTTTTCTATGGTATACTTAAATAGAGAATAGGAGTGTTTTTATGGAGAAACACGGAAAGGTTAAAAATTATTTAATTGCGGCTATTTCCATAGCTCTTTTAAGTGTGATTATTTGTTTAAGTAATTTAACCGATTCTTATTCTGCTATGAAAATAATTAAAGAAGATTTTTCTTTTGAATTAAGAGATGTTTCAGATGTTGTTTATTCTGAAAATACAGTTATTGGTCTTGATCCGGTAATAGAGAAGAATAAAGTTAAATTTAAGGTATCTTTTGCTGGTGAAGGAGATTATTATCAATTCTTCTTTGATATCAGAAATACTAGTGCTAAAGAAGGGTATATTAAGGATATTAAAATAGAAGGATTAGAAAATGAAGATAATGTAAGAATTTCTATTATAGGAATCGAAAAAGATGATATAATAGAGAGTAGTAGATATGTAGATAATGTTAAAGTAGTATTAGAGTGTTTAAATGATAAGTATGATGATGAAGGATTTAAACAAGCAATACTAGAAGATGTTAGTATTATTATCGAAATAGAAGAAAAGGGTTAAAAGGTGATACTATGGCAAAAGATAAGGTAAAAGATAAAGATTTTGCTAATATGGAGAAAGTTCAAAGTAACTATAGAAAGTATGTTACTAAAGATTTCCATTTTTATTTATCATATGGAGCTAGAGTAGCATTAATATTTGTAGCAGTCTTTTTGTTAGGAGTATTATCTTATTATTGTTTTAAACAAAGTTTTTCTAAGGAATCTAAGGAATCTTTAAATTATCAAATTGATAAAGATGTTAAATATAATGTAGTACTATTTGATAATCCTCTAGGTATTAAAAATGATGAAAACACAAACAGTAATCTATCTGAATTAGTTAATGATATTAGTAATGATTTCCATTATGAATATACAACTGAAAAACCTGTAGATGTTAATTATTCTTATGATTTTGAAGTTAAGATGGTATTAGAAGATAAGAATACAAAAGAAGTTTTCTATACTAATACATACATGATTGAGGGGAATCTTGCACAGCATGATGCGCTTGAATGGGAGAAGGTAAAGGCAAACCAAGAGGAGCGCGACAAGAAGGCTAATGCGAAGGAGAAACCGAGCAAGTACCATCCGAAACTCAGGCTCTTCGAGACGGCATCCAAGTCATCAATACTGGAACTTCAGACAAACCTTGGCAAGAACGGAATGCTATTGGGGCAGTTCTCTGAGGTTGACGGACTGAGCAACGCTGCGAAAACGGCCTATTCTGATATCACGGTGCTATTGCGAAAAGGTTGGGATAT
>JAFPMR010000239.1 GCA_017411235.1 Bacilli bacterium
TTATTAGAATGCCATGATGTAGCTAAACTACCAGTTTCAGCTTCACCATCACCAACTACTACAGTAGCAATTAAATCAGGATTATCAAATACAGCACCAAATCCATGAGCTAAACTATAACCTAACTCTCCACCTTCATTAATAGATCCTGGTGTTTCAGGAGCTACGTGTGAACTAATTCCTCCAGGGAATGAGAATTGTTTAAATAGTTTTTGTAATCCAACTTCATCTTGAGATACTGAAGGATATATTTCACTATAAGAACCTTCTAGGTATACATGACTAACTATAGCATTACCGCCATGTCCTGGACCAGAAACATATATCATATTTAAACCATATTTATTAATAATTCTGTTTAAATGAGTATAAATAAATGTTTGACCCGGTACAGTACCCCAGTGACCAACTATTTTTTTCTTAATATCTTCTTTCCTTAATGGTCTTTTAAGTAAGGGATTATCAAGTAAATATAATTGACAAGCAGCCAAGTAATTTGAGGCATTCCAGTACTTATCAACTTTTTCTAAATACTCTTTTGTATCATATTCATTCATTCTATCAACCTCTTATTCTTACAATATTATAACATGAAAAAAGTAAAATAAATATAAAGTAAAGAATTAAAAACTTAAAAAGTACCTGTTTAGTGTGTTATACTTTAAGAGAAAGTAGGGTGATAGGATGAAAAAAGTATTAAACTTCATTAAAGTTCAAAAATACTTAATACTAATATTAGCTTCTATCACTGTATTTGTCGTAATATCATCTGTAAAAATACATCAAAGAAATAAGACTAGTGTCTTAGATGAAATAAAAGCAATCGAAGCAAGACTTCCGGTAAAAGAAAACGTTGCTGTAGAAATAGGAAGTATTCTTCCTGAAATAAAAGATTACTTTAATGATAATCGTGAAATATCAAAAGATGCTACTATTAAATATTTCTTAGATGGTAAAGAAGTAAAAGTAGAAGAAATATGTAAGATGCAAAATAAGAAATGTATCTTAAATAAACTAAATACTTATCAAGTAAAAATAGTAGATGATAAAGAATATGAATCAAGTTTAATAATCGTTGATAACACACCACCAGAAGTTATTACCCAAGAAGTAACAATTACTAGTGGAGATAACTATAGTGTTAATGACTTTATTAAAACCTATACTGATAATAGTGATAACAAAGAATATGATGCAAGTTATGTAGATGAAAACCAAGCTCATATAACAGACGTTGGTACAGCATCAATAAAAATAAAAGTATGTGATAAATCAAAAAACTGTACAGAAATAACTGGCAGATTAATAATAGAAAAACAACCAGAAAATCCTCAAACAGAGAAACCACAAAAACCTCAAAAACCACAAAAACCATCAAGTGGTGGTTCTGGTGGCTCAGGTAGTTCTGGCGGAAGCGGTAACTCTGGATCAGGAGGTTCTAGTGGTGGAGGAGGATCTTCCGGCGGAGGATCAAGTACTCCAACAACTTGTAAAGAAGAAGATAAAACTGAAAAAGTAATTACAAGTTCAAAATCAATTTATGGAACTCAAGAAAATACCTATGTTAATGTAACATATCATATTAGTACAAATTGTAGTAAAACAGAAAAGAGTCGTTCTTCTGAAAAATTTGAAGTAGTTTATTCAACATTCAATGGTACAACTTCTCAAATGAAACCAGAAGCAGTTAATCTATATAGTAGTCAAGCTGGTATTAGAAATGCTATCTTAGATAATACTAATGCTTATCGTGAAGAAGTAGGAGCTGCTCCATTAACAATAGATTATAATCTAAGTGTAATGGCAACAATCAGAGCTATTGAAATGGCTTATGCTAATAAATTCTCTCATACTAGACCTAATGGCTCAGCTTGGTATACATTATGGGATGAATATGGCTTAGCTAAAGGACGCGTAATAGGTGAAAACTTAGGAAAAGGATATACTACAGCTGATGGTGTATCTAAAGGCTGGAGAAATTCTCCAACACACTATGAAAACTTAGTAAATACAAGCTTTACTAAAATTGGTATCGGTAAATATACATATCAAGGTGTTACATACTGGGCACAAGAATTTTCAAGTTAAAAAAAGGACTATTTAAATAGTCCTTTTATTTTTTCTAAGAAAGTTTTCTTTTCAACAATTTTTTCATTATTAACTTTCTTTTCTTTTTCTTTTTTAACAGAATCAATCATAAAGATTATTTTAGAAGAACCAGTAGCATCACTATCTATATCATCCATAGTTTTATAATTATTGCTTAAATTAATTAAAGCTTCAATCTTTCCTTCAATAGATTTAACATCTCCATTAATAAAACTACTTAGCTTACTAATACCTTCTGTATTATATTTATTTAATCCTTCATCAAATAATTTCATACCATTAGCTAGTTCATTAGAACCATTATTTAATAATTCTATAGATGACTGTAACTTAGAAACATTACTATCAACAATACTTAATTTGTCTTCATAACGATCTAATATCTTACTTAATTCACTATCAACATCTATACCATTTTTTAATAAATTATTTATAACTTCCATAGCTATATCTCCAGTATATTCATTAGCAATATCTTGAGCTGTATTATTAATAATAGTATTTATTAAACTATCAA
>JAFPMR010000240.1 GCA_017411235.1 Bacilli bacterium
AGAATTTCTTATCTCTTTTTTATTGTTTTAATAAAATAATCAAAAATATGGTTAAATTGTGGCAATACTTCAGGATGAAATTGTACTCCAATCATTAAACGATCATCATCTTTATATTCAATTCCTTCAATAAGTCCATCTTCTGATTTTATACTTACTTTAAATTTACTTCCTACTTCTGTAATTGTACAATGATGAATACTATTAACCATTATTTCTTCTTTACCAATGATTTTATACAACTTGCTACCTTTATCTACAAAATCTTTATGAACAGTCTGATCACTATTAGCTCTTAGTATTTGTACTGGCCAATGACCATCAACCTTCTCAATAATTCTTTTGTTCTTTTCTATATTAACAGAATACATTGCCATTGTTTGCATACCTAAACAAATACCTAAAACTGGTATTTTATGTTTATAACAATAATCCATAATATCTAAACTAAAATTAGTTACTCTTTCTCCACCTGGAAATATAATTCCATCAACATTATCTAATACTTCTTCTATAATCTTATCATCACATACTGGTATTAAATATGGAATTGCTCCGTTCTCAATAATTTTTTTAATATAATTATTACCAAAACGATATGTATCAGCAAAACAATCGTCAGTTAACATATAATTACTTGTTGCTACAATTCCAATAACTATTTTAGTCATATGCGTCACCAAAAATAATATAACATATTTATAAAATTATATAGATTATTTTTTAATAATATGCTATCATTTATAGTAGAAAAGAGGTAAATAAAGTGAAGAATATTGACTTTAAAAAACTATTAGTTTTAATCGTAATCGTTGCAGTTGCTATCATTGCTATTATCGGTACTGCAAAACTATTTAAGAACATAGGAGGACCTAGTAAGAAAGTTAAAGAGCAAATAGAAACAAGAATTACTGAATACTTTGCTAAATCTAGTCTTGGACACTCAACAATCTTCTCTGGTGTTGATTTACTATATGACAAAGACAAAGTTGAAGTAAAAGATATTAACTATGGATCAATGATTGAAGTTGCACTTCTATATGCTAATGATAACAAAATTGATTTATCAGTAGATAATGATGATGCTGAAGCATTAAAGAAACTAATCAAAGTTGAGCCAACAGCTTACGATGCTAAAAAGATTAGAGAAATCATTAAAGACTTATATGATATAGATTTCCCTGAAGAATCTATAATGGCAAATGTTGATTACGTATATAATTACTATTACATTAATAAAGACGAAACATTATTAAAAGCAGAATCTGGAGTACATAATTTAAAGAATGATGAAAGTTCATTAGATTTCTATGCTTACGATACTAAAAAAGGAAAAGACAAAGATACATATGTTACAACTGTAGCAGTTGCATACGTATACACAAGCGCTTATGGTTCTACTTATTCTAAAGATAAAAATGGAACTACAATTATTGAAAAAGATTTAAAAGAAAAGAAATTCCCTAAAGACAAAGTCGATGAATTTACTAAATACGAATTCGTAACTAAAAAAGTTGGCGACAATTACGTACTAGTAAGTATTGCAAAACTTAAGTAAGATTATTAATCTTACTTTTTTTATGCCATTAAAAAAAGCTAACATCTGTTAGCTTTTATTTGTATTCAACAAGTTCTACTTTATATCCTTCTTTTTCTAGTAATTTAGCAACTCCTCTATCACCAACAATATGAGCAACTCCAACTACTACAAATGTATTTTTTCCTTCCTTATAGAAACCATCAACAGCTTTAGCCATGTTTTCATTTCTTTCATAGATAAATCCTTCATTAAATCTCTTAGCTTCTTCTAAAAGATCTTTATCTAAAAATTTAGCACTGTCATCAATTTCATCTGAATTAGAAGACTCTATACCTTCAGTATCACCTTTTAACCAAGACTCATAAAGATTTTTTAATCCATTAACACTTTCTTCTTCACCTACTATACTTGATAGAATTAAGTATTCATAAAAACGATCAGAAAAACCAGACAAGAAACCATATTGAAAACTAGATGATTCAATATCTATAATATTTTTATTTTCTTCATGTGCTTTATTTAAAAAGTACAAATCAATTCCTTTATCTTGTTGTAATCCGCTTTTAACAGCTTGAATTTGTTCCATTAGAGTAAAGAACAATACTGGTTTATACATTTCGTATACTGAATTATAAGCATTATTATTCTTTATATATTGCATAATTGTGTCATAAGATTCTTTACTTAAATGATCAGAAATCTGTGTTCCATCTGTATAAATTAATAATTTTGCATCTTCCATTTGTTGTTGAGTATTCTTAGCATATTCAACTATATCAAATTCTACTGCTAAATTATCACTCTTATTATAAGCATTCAAGATTTCATCTCTCATTGGGTAAGCTCTATCATCTGCTAAGTGAATACTTCCAAATAAATAAATTTCAGTATCAGATCCATCTTTTGTTACTTTATATAACAAAGGTGTAGCTTTTTCCTTATCCTCAACTTTCTCTTCTTTCTTAGTATCTTCCTTCTTAGAATCTTTCTTAGAATCTTTGTTTAAGAAGAAGAAAACACCAACGCCAACTAAGGCAACTACGATTAAACCAATCAAAACCCATAACAATGTTTTCTTTTTTTCCATATCACACTCTCCTATTCTAATTATAAACAATAGAAAAAAAGTAATCAATTAGAATAAACTTAATTGATTACTTTCACTCATATTATCTAAACAACCTAAAGCTTTTAATTTTTCCATGGCGCTAGTATTTACCTTACCTCGCGTGCTTAAATCCTCTTGCGAAATAAATGGTCCTTCTTTACGCGCTTTTACAATTGCTTCAGCAACGTTATCACCCAAACCATCTAATGCTCTAAATGGAATAATTAAACCTTTTTGATCGTCTGTGATAACAAATTTCTTGCCATCACTCTTCTCTACATCAATGTTTTTGAAATAGAATCCTCTTTCACACATCTCTAAACAAATGCATAAAGTTTCACGTGTATCTAAATCTTTATTAGATGCCATATTACCTTTTTCATCTATTTCATCTATCTTAGCTCTGATAGCATCAGCACCTTTAATCATTGATTCAATATCGAATTGATCACGACGAATTGATAAGTAAGCACAATAATACCAAATTGGATGATGTACTTTGAACCAAGCAATTCTAAACGCTGATGTAACATATGCTGTAGCATGCGCTTTAGGGAACATGTATTTAATCTTACGACAAGATTCAATATACCATTCTGGTATTCCTGCTTCTCTCATAGTAGCAGCATGTTCTGCCCAAGTAGCAGGATCTTTACTTGCTTTACCTTTACGTACGAATTCCATTATCTTAAATGCTTTAGCAGGTTTCATTCCCCATGCTATTAAGTTAACCATGATATCATCACGACAACCAATAACGTTTTTAAATGGAACTTCTATTTTACCTTCAGCATTTGGTGTACATAAATCTCGTGCATTACCTAACCATACATCAGTACCATGTGATAAACCAGATATCTTAATTAATTCGGCAAATGTTGTTGGTTTAGTTTCTTCAAGCATTCCAAGTAGGAAGTTAGTACCAAACTCAGGAACACCTAAAGTACCAGTTGGACAATACTTACGTCCGTCTTTATCAACTGTACCACGTAACTTATATCTATCTACTCCAAGTATTTCAGGACCAGTAAATATCTTCATGGTATCTAAATCACCTAAATCAATCTTTGTAACATCTAAACCAGATAAATCTTGTAACATACGAAGTACTGTTGGATCATCGTGTCCTAGTATATCTAGTTTTAATAAGTCGGCATCAATAGCATGGTAATCAAAGTGTGTTGTTCTCCAGGCACTAGTTGGATCATCAGCTGGATATTGGAATGGTGTGAAATCCCAAACATCTTTATATCCTGGAACTACAACAATACCACCCGGGTGTTGTCCAGTTGTTCTTTTTACACCTGTACATCCAACTGCAATACGTTCAACTTCTGGAATTCTTACAAATGATTTAATAACACCTTTTTTCTTTAAATCATCCTTACCATTTATACTTAAGCCATAGCTTTCAGCTTCAATCTTTAATTGATCATATAATCTTTCTTCAAAGAATCCTTGAACATAACCAAATGCTGTTTTATCAGCAACAGTACCAATTGTACCAGCACGATAAACATTATCTGTACCAAACAATACTTTTGTATATTCATGGGCTGATGCTTGGTTATCTCCAGAGAAGTTAAGGTCGATATCTGGAACCTTATCAGCATTAAATCCTAAGAATGTAGCAAATGGCATGTCATTTCCTTCATGAATCATTAATGTTCCACATTCAGGACAATCTTTATTAGGTAAATCGAATCCAGATGCATATTCTATTGAATATGGTTCACCTTTCTCATTATTAAACTCTGAATGATGACACTTAGGACAATAATAATGTGCAGGTAAACCATTACATTCAGTAATACCCATCATAGATGCAACAAATGATGAACCAACTGAACCACGGGATCCAACAAGGTATCCATCATCATTAGAGTGTTTAACTAACTTTTGCGCTATCAAATAAATAACGTCGAATCCACCACCGATGATACCACCTAAGGCAGCTTTAGCATCTTCTCTAACTTTATCATCTTCTAATTCTGTTTCTGATTCTCTCTTTAACTTATCAGCCATTAAATCAACAACAGCATCATAACCACTAACAATTATTTCGTGTAAGAATGATGGTAGTTTTTCATCTAACTCTTCATCACTTAAATCAGGATTATCAAGCTTTAGTTTTTCCTCAACTAAGCCCATGATCTTATCACCATAGAATTCTTGAGCAATTCTCTCTTCAATATTCCTTGGTAATGGATCTCCATACATACTATGAGCTTTTTCAAATACCATATTAATAGTTGTTTCTTGAGACTTCTCAATAATTGGTGAATATGGTTTATCAGGATAATCTACTACTTCAATCTCTTCTAACATATCAATAATCTTATTAGTATTAGTAACAACTATTTCTTTTACTAATTCTTTATCATTAAGGAATTCAAATTCATTCATCATTTCTTTAGTAGTTCTAAAGAATTGATTAGGTATATGTCCTTGAACTACATTTTCACTATCATTATAGTTACCAACCAGTTCATATACTCCTTCTTTTTCCTTAATAATTCCTGCTACTAATAACTTTCTCAAAGTTGTAGCAATCATATTATTCTTTTCTTGTTCCCCATCTTTACCTTTAAATATATCTTCCTTTTCATCTTTTTTATTTGGAACATATATATTTGCAATATTCATTGCCGTAATAGGAATTTTATCAATTTTTGTCAAAACATAAA
>JAFPMR010000241.1 GCA_017411235.1 Bacilli bacterium
AAAAAAAGTATAAAATTTGCTAATATAAATAAAGGTGGTTTTATGAAAAAATATACAAAAATATTATTCCTAATGCTATGTGCTTTATTAGTAGTAGCATGTGGTAAAGACGAAAACAAAGAAAATAGTGGAAAAGAGGAAACTAAAGTGACAGAAGATATTAAAGAAGGAACAATCGAAGGTTACCATTTTAAAGAAACTGAAGAAGTAACAGATCGTGTTAAAATCCAAATGGAAAATGGTGATATCATTTTAATGGTATTATCAAACAGCCAAACACCTATTACTAAAGCTAATTTCCAAAAATTAGTTAAAGAACATTTCTATGATGGTTTAATCTTCCATCGTGTAATTGATAACTTCATGATTCAAACAGGTGATCCAACAGGTACAGGTTATTATGGATCAGATGAAAAAATCAAAGGAGAGTTCAGCACAAATGGAGTTCAAAACGATTTAAAACATACAAGAGGAGTTGTATCAATGGCTAGATCAAATGATAAGAACTCTGCTTCAAGTCAATTCTTCATTTGTACAGTAGATTATCCATCACTAGATGGTGCATATGCTGCCTTTGGTAAAGTATTTGCTGGTATGGAAAATGTTGATAAAATCGGTAAGACTGAAACTGATTCAAATGATCGTCCAGTAAAAGAACAAAAGATCAAGACTATTAGATTTATTGAATTAATTGAGGATTAAAAAAAATCCTTTTTTTTATTCTAAAAAAATGATAAAATTAAAAATGAAAATAGGTGATTAAGATGGAAGAAAAGAAAAAGACTACTCAAACTAGTAAAAAGAAAAATAATAGTACTAGAAAGCCAGCTACTAAAACAACTCAAACTAAGAAAGTAGCTCCAAAGAAGACTACAAGTAAAAAAACAACACCTAAGAAAACACAACCTAAAAAAGTAGCACCTAAGAAAACTGCACCTAAGAAAGTAACAAAAAAGGTTGAAGAAGTAAAACCTGTAGAACCAGTAGCAAAAGTAGAAACTAAAGAAGAAAAATTAGAAAAAACAATTATCTTCGATGGTAAACAAAATAAGAACTTAAAAGAAGTAGTAGAAAAACTAGAAGAACAAAATGTAGTAGTAGAAGATAAAGTAATCAAAAGAAGTAAAGTAAGAAAAATCTTAATAATAATTGTTGCAATAGGAATGGTACTAGTTGCAGCTGCATCTTTAGCATATATTTCTAGTCAAAGAAGAATAAATAGACATAGTAATGAAAGAACTGGAAGCAATATTCATGAAAAAGCTAAAGAAAACAAGATTGTTCCTGTAGAAGATACTGAAAAAGAAATAACAGACATTAAAGAAAAATATGAACACATCATAACAATCAATCTTGCTCAATTTGAAACAAAAGCTCTAAATAAAGATGACATGATTGTTTTAGTTGCCAGTAGTTCATGCAGTTCATGTATTAAATATGAACCAGATATTGAAGAAGTATTTAAAGAATTAGATAAAAAAATCTATCGTATCGATATTAAAGATATGAAAGAAGAAGAAATCAAAATTTTTAGATCTTACTATGCATTTACTGTTACACCAACAATTTTTGTTGTAAAAGATGGTATAGTTGTAGCAGACACTGCAAAAACTGGAAGAATGTCACAAGAACAACTAAAAGAATGGTTAGATAAAAATAATTAATGGAACTATAACAAAAAGTTATAGTCCTTTTTTTTGCTATAACTTTTGTTGACAAAAGTAATAAAAAAGCTATAATAAACTTCATCGAAAAGAGGAGTTTTTTATGGCACTTCCTTCAAATAATATTAACTTAAATTTATATAGAATATTTTATACAGTAGCCAAAACAAAGAGTTTTTCAGAATCATCTAGAACTCTTCATATATCTCAACCTGCTATTTCTAAACATATTCAAAACTTAGAATATGAATTAGGTACAATGTTATTCTATCGTACCAATAGAGGAATTGAGTTAACACCAGAAGCTATTAATCTTTTAGCATATGTTGAAAAAGCATATAATTATTTATCTTTAGGTGAAAGAGAACTAGAAGAGAGTAAAGAATTAACCAAAGGTAAAATATCCATTGGTGTACCTACTATAATTGGTTCTTTCTATATTAAAACATATCTAAAAACATTCTTAAAAGAACATCCTAACATTAATGTAGAAATGATTAATACAAACGAAAGAAGATTAATGGAATTATTTAACCAACATACAATAGATTTAATAATACTTCCAAATAGTATTAGAGCTAACAAAGAATATAAAACAGTAGAAATAAAACAAGAAGAGTATTGCTTTGCTTATAGTAAAACAATACCTTATAACACTATTACTACTTTAGAAGAAATAATGACTAAACCATTAATATTACCATCTAATTCTACAAAAGCTAGAAAAGACTTAGATAACATTCTAAATGAATTAAATCTAAATCCTAATCCAATTATGGAATTAGATCAAACTGATTCAATTCTAACTTATACTAAAGAAGAATTAGGTATTGGTTATTTACCAAAAAGTGTAGTACTTGCTAATCCCGACTTGGATATTATAAATATCGAAACAGAACTACCAACTACAAGTATAACCTTGGTATATGATGAAAATGGTTTAACAACAGCTGCTAAAACATTTATAACTATTCTAACAAATAGTACAGTATTAACAGAAAACAAAGAACTAGAAAATCTATAATTATATAGATTTTTTTCTTTTAAATAGCAAATTTACAAATACCCCCCAGTAGTATATAGACATTACTAATAATTGGTGCTAAAATACTTTCAGGTGGTTAACTATGTTAAGTATAAAAAACGTTAGCGTTACAGCTGACAACAAAGAAATATTACATGATTTTAGTTTAGATATTAATGATGGTGAAATTCATGCTTTAATGGGACCTAATGGTGTTGGAAAATCTACTATCTGTCGTGCAATCTTAAAAGATCCAAACTATGAAGTAACTAGTGGTGACATTATCTATAATGATAAAAATCTAAAGGAATTAACAACTACAGAAATAAGTAGATTAGGTATCATGATGATTACTCAATCTCCAATAGCTATCGAAGGTGTAACTAATGCTGAAATGTTACGTCTAGCTTTATCAGAAAGAACTGGCGAACATGTTGATATCTTTAAATTTTCTAAAGAAGCTAAAGCAATCTGTGAAAAACTATCTATTCCAGAAAACTTCTTGCATCGAGATATAAATGATGGAATGTCTGGTGGCGAAAGAAAGAAAAATGAATTACTACATGTCTGGATGTTAAAACCATCATTTCTAATCTTAGACGAAGTAGATTCAGGATTAGACGTAGATGCTTTAAAAATAGTTGCAGAATCTTTAAAAGAATATCATAGCGAAACAAATTGTTCTATTCTTTTAATAACACATAATCCTAAACTATTAGAAATACTAAAACCAGATTATATTCATATCTTAAAGAACAAAAAAATAATAAAGACTGGTGACTATTCATTATCTAGTGAAATAGAAAAATATGGATTTAAAGATATGAGTGATGATAATGAATAAAATAACAATAACAAAAGAAGATTTATTAGAACTAAAAGATAACGTAGTTGACTTAGATATAAATGTTAATAAATTAACAATTAGAGTAAAAGGAAAAGTTCTAATAAATGAATTAAGTATTAAAGAAAACGAAAATCTTGATTTAACAATAGATGTTGAACCACAAAGTTCATTAATCTATAATCGTTTCTTGATTCATAATATTATGAATAACAAAGTAACAATAAACCAAGATCATCAAAGTAGTGTTAATTTTAATTACTCATTTATTGCTAATGATAAATGTCATTTAACAATTGATACTAACTTATGTGGTAATGATAACGAATCAGAAATAAACATAAAAGCAGTAACTGAAAAAGATGGTGCTGCAACAATAATTGGTACAGCAGATGCTAAAGAAAAAATAGTAAACAATGATTTAGTAGAAAGTATAAAAGTACTAGTATTAAATAATGAAGAAAGTGTTTGTATACCAAATCTATTAGTAGCAACAAATGATGTAACAGTAAATCATGCTTGTACAATAAGTTCAATAGATAAAAATGAATTATTCTACTTAGAATCAAAAGGCTTAAGCGAAGAAGATTCAATTAGATTAATAAAAAATGGTTACTTAATAGGTAATCTAAGTATTAATGAAGAAATAAAAAAAGAAATTCTAAATATGATAGAAGGTGAATAATATGAATAGAGAAGACTTTCCAATGATGAATACAGGTTATATATATTTAGATAATGGTGCAACTACTTGGAAATCAAATAAAGTCTTAAATAGCATTACTGAATACTATACAAACTATACAGCTAATGCTCATCGTGGCGATTATGATTTATCACTAAGAGTAGACAAAGAATATGAAAGTACTAGAGAAGTAGTAAGAAGCTTTATTAATGCTAAGAGAAAAGAAGAAATAGTATTCACTAGTGGAACAACTGATTCTCTAAATATTATTGCTGAAGGTTATTTTAGACATCATCTAAATAAAGATGATGAAATAATAATAACTTATAGTGAACATGCATCAAATGTCTTACCTTGGTTTAGATTACAAAATGAAATAGGTGCTAAAGTAGTTTATTGTCCTCTAAACGAAAACCATGAAGTAACAATAGAAAACTTAAAAAAAGTAATAAATAATAAAACAAAAGTTATTTCTTTAGCACATATAACTAATGTAATTGGCGATGTAAGACCAATAAAAGAAATATGTTCTCTAGCACATGAAAACAATATCTTAGTAGTAGTAGACGGAGCACAAAGTATTCCTCATATTAAAACAGATGTCCAAGACCTAGATATAGACTTTCTAGCATTCTCTGGTCATAAAATGACTGGACCTACAGGTATTGGTGTTTTATATGCAAAATATGATTTATTAAATGAAATAAAACCAATTAATCTAGGCGGTGGTATGAATGAAGAATTCGATACACCAGACACAATAGAACTAAAACCAATTCCTACAAGACTAGAAGCAGGAACACCTAATATAGAAGGCGTAATAGGTTTAAAAGCTGCTATAGAATATTTAGAAAAAATAGGAATGAATAACATTCATCAACATGAACTAAAACTAAGAAATCTATTAGTTCAAAAACTAAAAGAAATACCACATGTAACTATTTATAACGAACATAGTAACTCTGGTATCGTAGCGTTCAATGTTGATGGTGTATTCGCTCAAGACGTAGCAGTTTATTTAAACAAACATAAAGTATGCGTAAGAGCAGGTAATCACTGTGCTAAAGTCTTAAAAAATGAAATAAAAGTAGCTAATACAGTAAGAGCAAGTATTTATTTATATAATACAGAAGAAGAAATACTTAAATTAGTAGAATTACTACGTAATAAAGATAAAGTAATAAAAGAAATGCTATAGGAGGTATCTATGGATTCTAATTTAAAAAAAGAACTAATAATGGAACATTATACAAATCCTTTAAATAGAGGAACTATAGATGATCCTAAATACATAAAAACAAGATCTAAAGCTGAAACTTGTATAGATGATATAACACTATATGTTCTAATTGAAGATGACATCATCAAAGATATTCATTTCGAAGGAGAAGCCTGTGCTATTTCAACATCTGCAACTTCTATAATGACCAAGCTATTAAAAGGTAAAACAGTAAAAGAAGTAAAAGAATTAATAAAAGAATACTACGAAATGATAGAAGGTCATGAACATAACGAAGACTTACTTGAAGAAGCATGTTGTTATGATGAAATCTATAAACAGGAAAACAGAAAAGGATGTGCTACAATTCCTTGGAGAGGAATTGAAAAAGCCATCATCGAATATGAAAACAAGAATGCCAAGTAGCATTCTTTTCTATTGTTATTAAAATATCAAAGTGATAATATCAAAATATAAGGTGATAATATGGAAGCCGAAATGCATATAGGTAAAAAAATATCTAATATTATAATTACTATTTTATTTCTTATAATTGTCGTATGTATATTTTGCATAATATTCCTAAAAATAACTACCTTTCATATTGTAGGACATAGTATGAATCCTACCTTAGTAGAAAATGAATTAGTAGTTGCCATACCAAAAGATAAATACAATAGAGGAGATATTATTGCTTTTGATTTAGATGGTACTACTGCTATCAAAAGAATCATTGGAGTACCAGGAGATAAAGTATTTATAGATGAAGATGGAAAAGTATATATAAATGACCAAGAGTTAAAAGAAAATTACGTTAAAGAAAAATATAAAGGTGACGTTGAAATAATAAATCCCTATCAAGTAATTGAAGGAGAATACTTTGTTCTAGGTGATAACAGAAAAGACTCTAAAGACAGTCGTTTACTAAATGTTGGTGCTATAAAAGAAGATAAAATTAAAGCTAAAATAATAGCATCTATTTCTAAATTAAGAATAATCAAATAAAAAGACAAGTTTTATGCAATAAAACTCGTTTTTTTATGATATAATTATTACATGATAGAAGGTGTGTTGGATGAATCCAAAAGAATTAATTAGAAAACACATAAAAGAAAGACTAAAAGGCCTAGAAGAATTAGGTCAAGTTTATAGTGATGATAAAATAGAACAATTAGCAGAAAATCTATCTAAATCAGGTAAATCATTAACTGAGATAAGTATGCTAATAGACAATAAGTTCTCATATCAATTAAGAAAAGTAAAACACGACAACTATCTAGCATCATTAAAAGAATATTATTTATCATCTGTTGATAAATTAAAAAGTGGCAACAATTGCTATCTTCTATCATACGAACAAGGTGTTAAAGTACTAGAACAAGCTAACTTAAAAGAAGGAAAAACACTAGAAAATGGTTTAACACTTGTTGAAGTAAATGGAGAGAAAAAAGGATACAAAAAAGCTAATAGTGTTAATAATGACTATGAACTAATCATGAGTGATATAGCTTACTTATTAAACATTGATTATGCTAATACCTATCGTATCTTTGATAAAAAGATGGAACCACAAGGAATCTTAAACTTATCATTTACTGATAAAAATGAAAGATTCCTAAGTTTAGAAGAAGCACTAAGATATGTAAAAGAAGAATCTCCAAAATTTAATTTAAAACAAGAATTATTATCATATCATGATAAACATATAAAATATGGCTTAAAGAAAGCAAAAGAAGATGAATACTTAAAGAACATTGAATATGTCTTTGACTTATTCAGTGCTTTACCAGATATAACTTCTGAAAATATTGATGAATTAAAATACTTCTACCTAAACATGAAAGTATTTGAACTATTAACAAATAGTTTAGATAACAATCTAAATAATATTGGTATAATAGTTAACAAAAAATCATTAAAGAAATACACATATCGTTTATCTCCATCTTACAACAAATATGTTACTAAGATGGATAACTTAGAAGCTGATGAAACAATTTGCAATTTCTATATTGTTAAAAAGAAAGCCTTATTAGGAACTTTAGTTAACAATTATTATGATTATGTTAAAGACACATTATCATTAATTGCAGATAATAGTGAATCTTTAATATCACTAATTAAACAAGTAATAAAAGAACAC
>JAFPMR010000242.1 GCA_017411235.1 Bacilli bacterium
GATGATTATAATAATAATCGTAAGAGTATGAAAACTCTTAAAGAAGCCTTTGCTGAAGCTGGTGGAGTAATTAAAAACCATGGTATTAAATACGAAGGTATAATGGATTTAGCTAATAAGTATCTAAACTATAATGATTTGAAAAAATCAAATAAAGACTTTGGTTTAGTTACTGTTCAAGTAAGCCATAAAGGCTTTAAACCAAAATATGTTTATAAAAATCAAATTAGAAATCAAAAAGAATTAACAGAGTATATAATGGCCAGTTGTTATTTCCCTGGTATTAAACAAAGAAGAATAATAGATGATCATTTCTACGTAGATGGTGGTTTTTACGATGTTTCACCAGTTAAAATGTTACTAGATAAAGATTATAAAGAAATATATGTATTAAATGTTAAAGGTATTGGTTTTTATCGAAGAGTAAAGAATAATAATGCTAAGATGGTAAATATTAAACCTAGTAGAAAAACAGGTATGATATTTGAATTAGATCATAGTGTTACTAAAGATAATATTATGATGGGTTATTATGATACTTTAAGAGTAGTAAAGAGATTAGACGGGTATAAGTATTGCTTTAAAGCTAAAGATAAAAAATACTATGCTTATATTACTAGAGATATTAATAAGAGATTAATAAATAGGGTAATGAATTTCTTTGGTACTAAATCAATTAAAATAGCTGTTATTAAAGCTATGGAATATGTATTAGAAAAAGAAGAAGTAAGTTATTATGGTGTATATGACATCATAAAACTAAGTAAAAAATTTAGAAAGAAAGAAGCTAAACACTTTGTATATAAGTTTGTTCAACAATTAAGATTTTTCTTTTAAAAGTTGACTTATTTATGTATAATAATTAGCGAAATAAGAGAGGTGTAATTATGGGAAGAGCTTATGCTGTTAGAGAAGCAAGAATCAAAAAAACAGGAGCTGCTAGAGGCAAGATATATTCTACCTATGCTAAAGAAATCTATTTAGTAGCAAAGAGGGGTATTCCTGAAATTGAAGCTAATAGTGCCTTAAAACATCTTGTAGAAAAAGCTAAGAAAGAACAAGTTCCAGCAGATATTATTAATCGTGCTTTAGAAAAAGCTAAAGGTGCTGGAAAAGATGAATATGAAGAAATTATTTATGAAGGCTTTGGACCAGGAGCTTCAACATTTATGATTAAAACGTTAACTGATAATGTTAATCGTACTGTTGGAGAAGTTAGAGCAGCATTTAATAAAATGAAAAAGAGTTTAGGTGTTACTAATTCTGTTTCATATAATTATGATAATTTAACTGTTGTTAGTTTTAAATCTGATAAAGAAGAAGATATTTTAATGGCTTTATTAGATGCAGCTATTGAACCTGTTGAGTTTGAATCTGAAGATGGATTCATTAATATTTCAGTTCAATATAAAGATGGATTAAAGATGAAAGAGATTGTTGAATCTATAATTCCAGATGTTGATTTTGAAGTTGATGAATCTGGTTGGTATGCTAAAGATTTAGTTACTCTAGAAGGCGAAGATTTAGATACATTTAATAAATTATATGGCTTATTAGATGAAATTGAAGATGTTACTGACATATATCATAACGTAAAATTAGAAGACTAAAAGTCTTCTTTTTTATATTGTTTTTTTTGTTAAAATATATTATTATTAAGTTATAGAAAAAGGAGTGTATTAGGATGGCAGAAAATCAAGAAGCAAAGAACGAACAAATCATTAATACTGAAGCTGCAAAGGCTAAAGTAAATGAAGTTGCTGGAAATGTTAAAGAAGGAGCAACTAACTTTGTTGAAAAAGTAAAAGGAGATAAAGCTTTATTAGCAGTTTGCTGTGCTGCAGCAGTTGTTGTAGTAGTTGTTTTATTCATTATCCTATCTAATACTGTTTTCAATGGTTCTAAAAACGTTGTTAAACAATATGCTAGTGGTATGACTAAGATGAATGCTAAGAAAGTATGTAAAGCATATCCAAAAGAATTAATTGAATCTGCTTTTGATGATATCGATGAATGTGTTGATTCATTAGAAGAACGATTCGATGATATGAAGGATGAAGATATTAAGTATAAAGGATATGAAATCACTAATAAGAAAGTATTAGACAAAGACGATGTTGAAGATTATGCTGAAAAATTAGAAGATTTATATGATATTCCTGAAAAGAAACTTAAAAAAGTTGTTCGTTATTCTGTAAACGTTGATGCTAAGGGATCTGACAATGATGAAAAACTATACATCTTTGCTGGTAAAATTGGCGGAAAATGGTATGTAATTGATCAAAAAAATAGATAAAAATAAAGAATGATTAATTCATTCTTTTTTTTATGGTATAATCTTGTTATGAAAGAGTAATTAATACGAATTCGTATTTATATATATAACAAGGTGAATTTATGAAAAGTATTTTTAAATATATTATTATCTTCTTGGTATCGATGGTACCAATAGTAGAACTTAGGGGAGCTATACCCATTGCTTTAGATGTTTATCATTTAAAATTAGTTCCTTCATTTATTATTTGTATTATAGGAAATATGTTACCAGTACCAGTAATCTATCTATTTGCTAGAAAAGTTTTAGAGTGGGGTAAAGATAAAAGAATTATTGGTAAGTTCTGTACATGGTGTTTAACTAAAGGAGAAAGAGCTGGTAATAAATTACAAAAGAGTATTGGTAAAAAAGGTACTTTTATTGGTTTATTACTATTTGTTGGTATTCCTATTCCAGGAACTGGAGCATGGACTGGTACTTTAGCTGCTTCTTTCTTAGATTTAGATTTTAAGGAAACAGTTATATCAGTTATGTGTGGTGTTTTAGTAGCTGGAATTATTATGGCAATATTTAGTTATGGATTGTTAGGAGTGATTTCATAGTGGAGAAAACAGTTGTTTATTTAATTAGACATAGTGAAGCTACACCTAGAGTTAATCTTAAGTACATTGTTAATAATGACAATAAACAAATAGATAATGAGAAATGGTTTTTATCTGTTAGTGGTGAAAAAAGAGCAGAAGAATTAAGTAAATGTGATGAATTAAAAAATATAGATGCTGTTTACTCTTCTAACTATGTTAGAGCACTGGAAACAGCTAAATACATAGCTTTAGAGAATAATACCATTATCAATGTGGATGAACGCTTAAATGAGCGTAAAATAGGTGATATGGGTGATATGGAATGGAAAGAGTTTGCTAGATTGCAAACTAAGAAACATGACTTTAAATTAGTTGGTGGTGAATCATTAAACCAAACTAAAAAACGTATGGTTGAAGCCATGAAAAATATCTTGATGTTTGAAACTGGCAATAGAATTGCAGTAGTAAGTCATTCAACAGCTATAACATGTTTGCTATCATCTTGGTGTGAATATGGTTTAAATTATGATGATCAAATAATACTAACTTATAATGAAAAGACTATAGTTGATGGTAATTTTACTGCACCTCAAGTATTTAAAGTTACGTTTGACGGAATGAATGTTTTAGATGTTGAATATTTAGACATAATAAAAAGTAATGATTAATCATTACTTTTTTATTTTACGATATATTTTTAATAGAATAGGTAACACTTTATACCAGAATGGTTTATTGATTAAATCAAATTCACCAATGAACTCAATATAATCGCCACCTATTTTTCTCTTGTATTCATAGATACCAGCTAAGTTTTTAAACTTTGTATGAGGATCTCCTACAACGCCAAATAAATCAGCATAGTCATAATTATTCTCATAAGCATCTTTTATAAATTCATAATATAATCTATTAACAGTACCAGTATATATTGCTGCTTCATCATTACCTATATAAAGTGACCAAGCACCAGATTCTGAATAGGTACATATTAGTGATGCACAAGTATATTCTTTTTGATTAGGTAGACCTTTTAAGAACTCAATATCCTTAAGAGTTCTTTTTTTACGATCTTCATTATGATCATTTTTTACTTGTTCTTCAAACTTCTTAATTAACTTAGAAGGATTTATCTTAGCATTGAATACTTTTACTAAATTATCTTTCTTTAATTCATTAAAAACATTGTTATAGTAATCAAATGAATAAGGATTGAAGCCATCTCTTTCTGAAATTATTTTAATTAATTCATGGAAAGTTTTAACTTCATCAGCTTCGTAGATTTCTAAGTCATAATCATAACTTCTTTTTAGAGGTTTAGAAAATGATTTAGAGAAAGTTTTTTCTACTTCATCAAAAGATGCATATTTTTTAAAGTATGTTCTAAATGTATATCTAGGTTGGTTACCTTCATATAGTTTATTAAATCCTTGATGTTTATAACCTAGTTTAATAAAGTTTTCGTAAACATCATAATTATTCAATCCATCTTTAACTGGATTAGCTTCTTCATCTATTTCTTGATACATAAGAGGAGGATCTATTTTAAGATAGATGGCATTTTCTTCTTTAAGATATTCTTTTAAATGTTTAGTAAATTCTGTTACTACTTTTTCATCAGAATAATCTAAAGTGAATCCTCTAGGTACATAGAAGTAACACATATTAAGTGGAGTTTTCTTTTTTAATAGTAGAGCAGCTGCTACTAGTTTACCATTGTCTTTTAAACCTACGTAGCATGGAATTTGATCTCTACTTTTCTTTTGTACTTGACCCCATTCATAACTTTGCATAAAGTGATTGTTTGGTGTAGAACGCCAAAAATCACGGTATTCTTTTTCTTTTAAGTCTTTAATAAATTCCATGGTATCACTTCCATATTTAGTATATCATAGATTGTAAATTTAAATGTTTTTATTTGTCAAAGATTGTCAAACTTGATACTTAATATTCCCCATAGATTAGGGAAATGAAGAAAAAAGAATATAAAAGTGTAAAAAATACACTTTTAATGTTTTTTGTGTTGTGCTATATTGAAGGTGGTAGAGAATTAAGTTGGTAAAAGGAGAGTTTTTTTGTATGGAAATAAAATTATTAGGCAACGATACCAAGGAAAAAGTTATTAGTGATTTAAAGGAGAAATTAGATGCTTTAGAAAGTCAAATTGGTAAAGGCACTAAGAGTGAAATGATTTCGCTTGTTAAAGAATTCGTTGAAGAAGCTAAAGCAGATTTAGATAGAGATTTAGAATTAGAAGATAGATTAAGAGTTGTATCTACTGCTGGTCAATTATCAAGAGAAAAAGGTACAGTATTAGATGTTTATGATAGAAGAACTGATAAAGAGAAGAATTTAAAGCTAGCTTCTGCTGTTATTGGTTATGGACATAAAACTATTTCTGAACATGATTATTTAGTATTTGGTTTAAAGGATGTTTCTAGATTTGTTGAACAAACTTTAATTAGTTTCCGTTTAACATCATTTACTATTAAGTCTGGTAGAAATGTTGATTTTAGAAATGCATTTTGTTATGTACCTGATTTTAGAGATAAAGAAGGCAAAATATTACCAAATAATGCTGAATTAAAAGATATGTTTGAAAAACATATGAAATCTATATTTGAAAAATATGGTGAATATGTTGATCAAGGAGTACCTGTAGAAGAAGCACGTTCTGCATTACCATTTGGTTATAAAACTAATATTGTAATGGGTTGTGATGCTAATGAATTCTTTAGAATTACTTGTGAATTATTATATGGTAAAGCATCTCGTATTACTGAGTTACATGATTTAGGTTTAGAATTTGAAAAAATACTAAGAGAAAGGTGTCCTTATTTAGCTTCTTCTTTAGAGAAGGAAGGAAATAAGAAAAAATACCAAGATAATCTTGCTTTCTTAGATGCTAAACTTGGTAAGATTAAGAAACCAGGAGAATTCTATGATAGTGTATTTGATTATTCTTCACCTGTTAATCCTGTATTAGATTATGAAAATGATTTATTAGATAGAGTTCATTTAACTAGTTATACAGCAGATCCTGTTCATGTTATTGCTACACACGCTCTTCAAAAGAGATATGGTGTTAGTTATGAAATGGCTAAAGAAATGTTATATAGATTATCTAGACTTGGTGTAAGTAATAAAGATATTATTCGTGGAGTTTATGAAAATAGAAGAAATAGAGAGTTAGAGCATGTTTCATTTACTTTTGAAGCACCTATTGAATTAGCTCTTCTTCCTCAGATGACTAGACATAGAATGCAATCATTAGAAGTTCCTGAATTCTATCCTTTATGGAATGTTAGAAACTATCTATATCCTGCACATGATGAAGATCAAAATGCTCATATGCCAGAAGCAGAATATGCTGAATTATTTGATAGAAATGCTTTAATGGTAGATATGTTTAAAAAAGAAGGAGTTAGAGACGAAGATTTAATTTACTTCTATTTAAGTGGTACTGCTACTAATATTCAAACTACTATGAATCTAAGAGAATTAATTTGGTTTAGTAGAATGAGAAGTTGTAATAAAGCCCAAAGAGGAATTAGAAATATTTCTAATCAAATGGTTGCTGAAGTAAGTAGAATTTCTGAAACAGTAGGATCTTTATTAGGACCTACATGTAAGGTAGAAGGATACTGTCCTGAAGGAAAAGATAGTTGTAAACTACGTGGAGTAGTTGTACTTAAGAAAGAAAAGAAAGATTAGTCTTTTCTTTTTTTAATTTTTTTGTTAGTATATAGGGCATAAGTAGGTGGTTTTAATGCTTGAGTATAAGTTAATACGTGCTAAAGAAAAGGATAGTGACATTTTAAATAGTATCAAATTAGTAACAATGATTGATAATGAAATGGATAAGGCATTGTCTTATACAGAAAAAGAAAAAATTAAAAAGAATGTCGCTAAGAATATAGAGATTAATTGTGAAGAATATCGTCTTATTCATGTTGGTAATAAAATAGCTGGTGCTTATTTAACATTACCTTATGAAGATGGCGTTATGATTGATGAGATTTACTTATTCCCTGAATATCGTAATCAAGGAATTGGTACAAGTATTATTAACAGAATTATTAAAAGCAATGAAAATGTTTACTTATGGGTTTATAAAAATAATACTGCAGCATTAAGATTATTTGAAAGAATTGGTTTTGTTACGATGAGTAGTGGTAGAACCATGATTATGAAATACGATAAAGTATATGTAAATATTAAAGATAAATTAGAAGGTATTCGTTTAGGATATAGAGATAAAGAAGATAATAAGTATAGTGGTTTTGATAATGATTTTAAAGAAACATTTTACTTACAAAGTCCTAAACAATTATTAGAAAGTAAAATAGGTACTTGTTTTGATCAAGTAGAGTTAGAAAGAGAATTGATATCTAGATTAGATGTAGATTGTCGTACATATTTTATATCTTATCCAGATGATGATTATGATATGTCTCATGTATTCTTAATCTATAAAGATTCTCAAAAATACTATTGGGTAGAAAATGCTTGGAAGAAGTATAAAGGATTACATATTTATGATAGTAAGGAAGACTTATTTGATGATGTATTATCTAAGTTTATAAAGACTATACCTGATGGTGATTTTAAAAAAGTTAAATTATATTTATATGAAAGACCAAGATATGGTATTAGTTATACTAAGTTTGTTTCTAATTGTATGAGCAACAGAAGTATAAAAATAAAATAGAAAAGATTTATTCTTTTCTTTTTTTTGTTATAATCTTAATAGTAGGTGATTCATATGAGAGAAATTTTTTATGAATTAATTAATGAAGCTAAAGATGGGAAAGTATCTATCGATGGTGAAGTGTGGCCTATTGGCTTCAATAGTAATATTGAAGGTAATTTTTTGAATAATAGTAGAAATCTATCTACTTTAGTTGTGAAAAATGAAAAAGAGTTTTTAGAATTATTAAAAGAGTATATTGATTTAGAATTATATATTGATAGAAAACATATGATGTTTGATGGTGATCATGAAAAAAACCATATAAAATCTTTAATGGCTTATGTATTTATTAATATGTCTACAGAAGATTTTTTAAATCCAGTAGATTGTCTTAGAAGAAGAATAGGGTTTTTAAAGGATACAACTTTTTCTTTATTTGATGAAGAAGTTGATTTTAAAGCTATACCTGATGCTAAATTATTGATTAATCAATCTGTACAGAGTATTTATATGGAAACACCTTATATAATGGATTTTGCTATACAACGAGGTAGTAGTTATATTAGATTGCCTTATATTTCTTATGGTATATGTGAAGAAGATGGTAAGAAAGTTTGTTATATTTACTCTATAATGAATCATCCTTTGGTTAGAGGATTTGTAATTGATGGTCATTTAGCTAAAGATGTCAATAGAATTATGTTTAAACTTAATAAGGGTGTTTTAGATAGTGAATCTCAAGAATATAAAGATTATAAAGATGGTAAAACCGATGAGTTTGTCGAAAACATTAGTGATGTAACTCCTTCTTTTGTTTTTGTATTAGTAACTTTCTTAACTATGTTACAAAGTAAAGGGATTACAGAAGTAAGAGCTGTTCCTTATTTACCTGTTAGATATTTATCTAGATCGATTGCTGCAGAGAATACAACAGATCCTAATGTTAGAAAAACAAGAGAAGAGAGAAATAATCAAATACAAAGAAATGCTACTGATAAGTTTATTAGAACATTTAGAAGAGCTGTTTATCATATGCAAGGTGCTGAAATAGTAAGTTATCCGTATGAATTAGATGAAAATTTAAGAATGAAGTTACATGGTAATGATGTTAATAATGATTTACTTAGAGATGTTTCAGAACAAGTAATGGGAAGATAGATATAAGAAATTTATATATAATTATAAAATGATAATTTGTTAAGATGTTTATGGAGGTATGTTATGAAGATTATTTTAATAGGTGGCAAAGCTAACAGTGGTAAAGATAGTACTGCTGAATATATTGATAATTATTATAGAAAGAAAAAATTAGATGTAGTTAATATTCAAATTGCTTACTATATAAAGATGTATGCTAAACAAATAGCAATGTGGGATGGAGATAATGAAACTAAACCAAGACAGTTATTACAAGATTTAGGTACTGAATTAATAAGAAAACAAATAGATGAATATTTCTTTATTAAGAGAATATTACAAGATATAGATGTTTATTCTAGATATTTTGATGTTATCACTATTAGTGATGGTAGATTACCTGAAGAATTTGAAGAGATCAAAAAAGCATATCCAGAAACTATATCTCTACATATAACTAGACCAGGTTATGTATCACATTTAACTAAAGATCAAAAAGCCCATTTAACTGAATCATTAGTTGATGAAATTAAGTATGATTTTGAAATAGTTAATGATGGTACTTTAGAAGACTTAGAGAAAAAAGCTAACAAATTCTGTAGAGCGATTGATAAAGAAGAAAAGTATAATCGTAAAGTAGAGAAAAGAATGGTAGTTAAAGAGAGTTAACCTCTCTTTTTTTATGTTATAATTTGTATAGTGATAAGTATGGACTCAGAAAAGGA
>JAFPMR010000023.1 GCA_017411235.1 Bacilli bacterium
ATGGGTATTCTTGTTAAAGAAATTAAATATGGATGTTAGTGTTGCTAGAGGTTATATCATGGCATTAATGGTATTCATGCAAAATATTCACGTATTTAATTGTCGTTCTGAAAAGAAGTCAGTATTTAAAACAAATCCATTTAGTAATCCATTTATTCTAGTAGCTATATTTGGCTCTATCGGATTACAATTAATTATTATGAACGTTCCGTTCTTAAGTCATATTTTAAGAACAGAACCAATTAGTGCTCATAATATGTTAATGTTATTCTTAATGGCGTTACCAATTATAGTTTTAATGGAAATATTTAAATTTATAAGAAAAAAGAAATATAGATAATATTTCTTTTTTTATGTTAGAATATGTCTTGGTGGGGTGTATGGAATATTTCTTTCATGGTACCGGTGAAGGTGAAGAAGCATTAAATACAATGATTGAAATCATTGAATCTGGTGGTATTAAAAGTAAGAATAAACGTCATGAAGACTATTATACATTGTTTAATGGTGATGATTACGTTAGTGTAGCTAAATGGTGTTATGAAGAAATGCCAGGTTATTTTGCGGGATTAGAATCATCTTTCTATGGTTGGATTTTTAATATGCCTTGCTTTATTATAGATGGAGATATTGAAGCAATTCATGCTACTAGAGTAGAGAGACCTTATAGTTTTGATCATAATAAGGATAGGGTATCGCAATTTATTGATGAGTGGCATGTTAAGGATGAAATTCCTTTAGATAAAATAGTTGGTATTGCATTACCATTTTCTTGGATTAGAAAATCAAGAACGTCTTTATTGAAAATGTTGAATATATTACAATATGCTAAAGATTTTAATTGGCAAGTTTATAATTCGGATATGAATTTAATAGAAAGTGTAACTAATGAAGAGTGTGTTTATGGAACTAGAAGACTTGAAAAAAGAATACAGCAAACTGCAAAATAAATATGGAAGTAAAAATCTAGATTCCATTTTTTTCGGTGGAAAAGAAAATAAGCCAATGGTTATGTTTGTATTTATGAATCCGACTGGGAGAAATATTGCGTCTTCTAAAGAATGGAATGGTCTTAAGGCTCCTTGGATAGGAACAAAGAATATTTGGAAGTTGTTTTATAAATTAAATTTACTGGATGAAGATTTATACTTAAGTATTCAAAATAAAAAGAGTAGTGAATGGACAGAGGAATTTGCTAACGAGGTTTATAATAATGTTAAAAAGCATGATTACTTTATTACTAATTTAGGAAAATGTACGCAAGAAGATGCTCGTGTAATAAGTGATGATGTTTATAAGAAGTATTTGAAATTATTTAAAAAAGAAATAGAAATAGTAAATCCTGAAAAGATTATTTTATTTGGTAATCAAGTTAGTTCAATTGTCCTTGATGAAAAGATTAGTGTAAGCGAAGTTAGAAAGAAAGAATTTAAGAAAATAATTAATAAAAAGACATATTCTTTTTATTCTGTTTATTATCCAGTAGGGAATGGAATATTTAATATGGATAAGTCTATTGAAGATATTAATTATATTATTTTTGATAAAAAAAACTAGGTCATTAATTAAAGTGTGATATAATCAAATAGTAAGTTGGTGATACTGAATTTAAAAAAATGTTAAACGATGATTATTAATTTTTATATATAGAACGGAGAACAATCAATGAATAAACAATTAATACCTGTATTCTTTTCTTGTGACGATGCATATGCACCATATTTAGCAGTAGCTATTAAGTCATTAACAGAAAATGGTAATACAGATGAACATGAATATGAAATTAACGTTTTAAACACAGATATTTCTGAAGATAATAAAAAGAAAATATTAGGATTAGCTAAAGATGGTTACAAGATTATTTTTAGAAATGTTTCTAAACAAATAGAAAAGATTGAAAAGGAATTAGCAAGTAGATTAAGAGATTATTATTCTTTATCTATTTACTATCGTATTTTTATTCCAAATCTATTTAAAGAATATGACAAAGTATTATACTTAGATGCTGATATTGCAATTGTAGATGATGTAGCTAAGTTATATAACATCGAAATGGGAGATGACTTACTAGCAGGTACTACTGATGGAGTTGTTAGATTAGTAGATGAATTTAAAACATATGTAGTAGATGCTGTTGGTGTAGATAAGTGGGAAGATTATATTAATTCTGGCGTATTAGTTATGAATACTAAGGGATTAAGAGAAGCTAAGATAGAAGAGAAGTTCTTATATTTATTAACTAAGTATAATTTCGATACAGTAGCTCCTGATCAAGATTATTTAAATGCATTATGTAAGAATAGAATTACTCATTTTGAAAAGTATTGGGATTTTATGCCAAATGTTGATCCTGACTATAAAGACGAGGACTTACATTTAATTCATTACAATATGTTCCAAAAGCCTTGGAATTATCCTGATATGAGATGTGCTGAATATTTCTATAAATATGCTAAGATGACAGATTACTATGAATTTATTAAGACTCAAGCTGTTACAGATCCTGAAGAAAGAAAAGCTAAAGAACAAGCTGATAAGGATGGAGCAGCAGGAATGATTGTTATTACAAATAACATTATCAATGATCCTAATAATTTTAGAAGAATTATGTCAAAAGAAGATTATAGTGAAATAGATGACTAGTGTCATCTATTTTTATTTCTTTTTTCTTGTTTTTGTGAGATAATTAATAGTAGATAATAATATGAGGTGTTTATATGAAAAAAGTTAGAGTTCAATATCCTTTAGAGAGAAAGAATCCAGTACTAGATGGAAGAGTTCATGAAATAGAAGTACAAGAAATGGTAATCTATGATGTTAATGGAGAAACATATTATCAATTAACATATAATGATATTACAGCAGGTAATATTCCAATGGTTACTTTTGTTAAGGAAGTAAATGGTGTATTATGTAAGGTTCCATTAAAGAAATATGATTACGTTAAGATGGATATTTTCTTAGCAGCATGTCCTAGAAAGGTTGCTACTCAAGAGGAAATAGATAGATTGCTTCCACCATTTATTGGACTTGCAGAAACAACTACAATAAAAGATATTGCTAATAATAAACCTATTTCTAGTAGAAATGTAACTATTCAATATCCATATAGTCCTATTAATGAAGGAATAGATGGAGCTGTTCATCAAATAACACCTATAAGATTAATTAGATTAAATATTCATGGCTTAGATATGTATTTTATGGAATATTATGATCATAATCTTGGACATGAAATGATTACATTCTTAATTAGAATGAATGGAATGTTATATAAAGTACCATTGGTATCTTACAATATGGATGAAATAAGAGAATTCCTAGAAAGATATGGAGTTTCTGAAGTTCCTGCTTATTCATTATTCGCTGGAGCTGCGATTCCTACAAATAAACCAACTATTGGTTTAGCTGTACCAATGAATCTACGTGACATTATTAATATTGCGAATGCTAAGGGTGAAAAACCTGTTATTGAATATCCTTACTATATTCCTTATAATCCTGAAAACCCTATGAGTATTTCTGATAGAGTATTTAGAAGTAGTTGTCGTATTTATCAAAATGGTATTGAAGACTTTATGTTTGATAAGGAAAGAAACGGAAATCAAATTGAAGCTGCTATTAGAGCAGAGATTTCAAGAAATATGGATAGGATTAAGAATGGTGAATCATTCTTTATTGAAATAGAAGTTGAAATTGCTCCTGGTACAACAGTTGCAATGCCAACTAAGGATGGAAGAATGGTATTAGCAGAGTATATTCCTGGTATTCATAAGAGAAGAATATTCATGACTCCTAATACTAAAGAAAAATATGAAAAACCAACTAAACAATGTGAACGTTTAGGTATTAGAACATTCGATGAAGATTATGGTGGTTATGAAGATAATCCAATAGTATTTAGAGATGGATATCAAGGCAAGTTACCAATTACATTCTTTGGATTACCTAGAGAATACAAGGGACCTACAACATTCTACGTTCCTCAAGAACATGTTGATAGAAAACCAATTTTCGAAGAAGAGGAAGATTACTTCAGTGTTCCAGCAATCGTTGAATTAAGAGACCTTTATATATCTTCATTAAATGGCATTCTAGATATGAGTGATGGTGTTGCTTTAGGTGATGATTACATTAATAGTTATAAAGAAACTTTAGGTGTTATTATTGCTAAGAGATTAACTGCACTTCATTATTCACATGATGAAATTAGAAAAATTATTAAAAGAATAGATGATTTATTTATTCAACAAAGAAACAATTCTAAAAAAGGCTTATAAGCCTTTTTTTATGTTATAATTTTATTGAGATGATTATATGAGATATGTATTTTTGGTTAATAGTTTTAGTTTAAAAGATAAAACGTTAGATATGATTAAAAAAGTAGATACTGTTTGTAAGAAAAGAAAAATGGATTATGTTATAGAAACTAATTCATTAGAACAATCTACTGAAGATATTCTAAATAAATACAAAGATAGTTCTTGTGTAATTGTTGCTATGGGTGGAGATGGAATCATTAATAGAGTAGTTAATGGAATTGCTAATACGAAAAATGTTTTAGGTTTTATTCCATTGGGTACAGGAAATGATTTTTATAAAACAAATAGAGAAGATTTAGAAACTGGTGTTAATAAGCTAGATTTAGTTAAAATCAATGATAAATATTTTATTAATATAGCTTGTTTTGGAATAGATGCTGATATTGCTAATGAAAGTGATATTATTCATAGTAAGTTAATTCCAAAGAGTCAAAGATATAATGCTGGAATTTTATATCATTTCTTTAAGTATAAAGCTAGAAAATTAGAAATTGATATAGGTGATGAAGTATTTAGTGGTAGGTATACTACTGTTGCGGTATGTAATGCTAAGTACTATGGTGGCGGTTATAAGATTGGAACTTATAGTTCTTTAGTAGATGGCTTAGTAGATGTTTATATAGCTGAAAAGATGAGCAAAATAAATATGGCTAGATTAATTCTAGGTATGAAAGATGGTAAACATGAAAAGTCTAAAAAATTAAAAAAAGTTAGTACTAATAAGTTAACAATTAAAAGTGAAAAAGAAATCACATGTAATATGGATGGCGAAGAGTTAACTAGCAAAGAGTTTAATATTGAAGTTATTCCATTAGGAATAGAAGTATATTATGATCAAGAATTGATTGATGAGTTAACAAAGTAGGAGGGTTTTTATGTATCTAGAAGAGTTTTTAAAAAAGAATGGTGTAGACGTTGATGGATTTATAGAAGAAAATGCTAGACGTTTATTAAAGGTTTATGAGTTATATGATGATAGTATAGCTAATTTTGCTATTTATGAAAGCAAAAAAGATGATGTAGTTAATATTGCTGATGTTATAGGTATACCTGATTACTTAGCAAAAGAAAGAGGTTTTTTGGATAACTTTTGTATAATGTTTGATCCTCTTGGAGATACTTATCATAGCCGTGCAAATGGAATGCTTGAATATAGTTCTGATGAAGTTGTAGAAAAATTAGAAAAGAGTTTTCGTGAAGAACCAATTAAGTTGAGTTGTATTGGTGATAAATACTTTTTAGGTGGTAATGGTAATCATCGAATTCATTTATTCTTAATGCATTATTTGATGGACTCATATAAAGGCGTAGATGTAGAAAATAAATATAAAATTCCAGTTGTTGTACAACGCTTGGATTGTATTAAAACATATGCTAATTTTATAGGGTCATTATTATGGGACGAAAGTTTTACTGTGAGTAGTGATTATGATGGCTTTGTTAGAAAGACCGGTAAAGCCAGAGTTACTTATCACGGAGATAGAATGGTCTTTACAGATGAAGAATTAGTTAACTTCTTAAGAGAGAGAATGGAAGCGTTAAAAAATCTAGATGAAGACTATTATATTGATGCCATTAAAGGTTTATGGGTTAAGTATAATCGTGAAGAGTCTGGTTTGTTTAAAAATTTTATTAGTGAACATTTACCAGAATTAGAACATGTTTTGAATGTTGAAGATTTTGCTGATTTAGAAAACGAAGTTAAAACAACATTATTGGGAGGAGTTAATTATGGAAATAATTAAATTAGATAAAAGTAAAATAAATGATTTAGATTTACCTGATGGTGTTAGTAGTGTTTATTATATAAAGAATAAATTAGAAAATATTGGTTATGGTTTTATTAATTATGATTCACCAAAAGAGATAGAGTTATTTATTAAAGAAGATTATCGTAATGATGATCTCGGTAAAGAGTTGTTTAAGAGAATCTATGATGACTTTGAAAGAGATTTAATTCATATAGAAGTAGAATTAAAGAACTATCCAATGATTAAGATTATAGAAGAATTTAATGGAGTTAATGTAGGTACGAATCAGGGAATTACTTCATATGTTATAAAAAAGAACTAAAAAGTTCTTTTTTTAATAAAAATATACATAAAAATGATTTATAGCAATTGACTTATACATAAAAAATACATATAATACATCCTTAAGAGGTGGGTTTATGAACAATGCGGATTACAATTTGTACAAGATCTTTTTATACTTGTATGAACAAAGAAGTATTTCTAAGACTGCTAATATGTTATATGTATCGCAACCTGCGATAAGTTATAGTCTTAAGGAATTAGAAAATCAATTAGGTTATACCTTATTCTATCGTAATAGTAAAGGTATTGAACCTACAATGGAAGCTAAGGAATTATATTCCTATGTTTCAACAGCTTTCAATATTATGAAATCAGGAGAGGAACATATTAAGAATTTAAATAGTCTTAATATTGGATGTATTAAAATTGGTACACCATCACATATTGGTATTTTCTATTTATCATCATATATTGCTGATTTTAGAAAAGTATATCCTGGTATTAAATTTGAAGTTGTTTCTAAATCAACTAATGATATGGTTGAGATGTTGGAAACTAGAAAAATAGATTTAATAGTAGATACATTACCAATACCAACTACTAAGAAATCAGTTAAGAAAATTACATTATCAAGATTACAAAACTGTTTTGCTTATAATAAGGAATCATTTCCTAATGAAACAATTAAGAATGTTGATGATTTAAAAAAATTACCATTAGTACTTCCAAGTGCTACTTCATCTATTAGATTAAAATTAGATGAATTTATGGAATCTAAAAATACTAAATTATATCCGGTATTTGAAAGCTGGACTACTGAAATGATGCTTGAAATGGTAAGACGTGGAGTTGGAGTTGGATACTTCATTAAAAACGTTATTGATACTCAAAGTGATAAAGACAATTTTGAAGTATTAACTTTTGATGATGAATTACCAGCTGTTGATGTTTGTGCCGTTTATGTTGAAGATTTTACTACTACTGCTTTAAATAGATTTATTGAATTCTTAAGTGAGAACAAGAAGGATGAGTAAGATGAATTTTTTATTACAAGACGAAGAAGAAATTAGTAGTAGTGATTTAGAAATAAGAAGCAAGTTATATGAAAGATTCATGAATCTACCAAAAGAATTTGTATCAAAGATGAGACATCTACAACCGCAAGTAGGATGTTTTAATAACTGTGGCTTCTGTAGTAAATTTTCGGTTTGTAAAAGTGAATATTGGAATGAAGAGTCTTTAAGAAATATAGTAGCAGCTTTAAAAGCTACTGCTCAACAATATACTAGTAAAGAAGTATTACTAGCTTGGGAAAGAAATGAGCATCGTGTTGGTGTTATATTCCCATATTTAAATAATGATATTGGTTCATATCCATATCTTGATAAATATATTGATTTAGTATTTAGAGAATTAGGTACTAGAACAAGAATATCTACTGTTGGTTTTAGTAGACATAATGAAGTTTTAAATAAGATTCATAAAAGAATTAATTCTTCTGCTTTACTATATGCATTAGCTGGAGTAAGACTTTCTATAAGTCAGTATGGTAGAGTATGGGAAGAACCTGATAAAAATAATTCATTAAAGGAATATGTTAAAGATTTAAGTAATTTCTTAAAAATATATAGACCTTATTTTGACATGTTTGGATCTGGTTCTAGAAAGATGTGTGTTGAACTAAGATATAATCCTTTAGCAGTTAATTCTAAAGTTTTGGATTTTGATTTAAATGGTAAGAGAGTTATAGCTACAGGCAATTATTTGTATATTTCTAAAGAAAAAGATGTAGAGTTTAAAGTATCACATATTATTAACGCATATGTTCATGCCTTAAAGATAAGTGAAGAACCTATTGCATTTAAAGAGTATAATCTTCCATTTGAAGTTACTGATGAAAAGAGTTTAAAAGATTATATTAAGAATAATAAGTTAGCTTTTGAAAAGGAAGTTGAAGTATACTTATTTGAGAATAAAGATGGTAAATACTATTCAATAGATCCTAAGATAAAGGATAATGGTAATTATGGAATGAACATTTATCCTTTAACTGAGGTAAGAGAAAAATCGGGTTATTTAGTAACTGAAAGATTCTTACTTAATGCTTTAGTTAAGTTTAAATCTAGATGGAATATGGGTTTAAGAGATAAATATACTAATGCAACTTGGAAAGATGTATATAGAGTATTAGATATTTGTAAAGATGAGATTAAATACTATAATAGTAAAGGTAAAGTAGATAAAGCTAAATATATTGAAAATCATGTTTTAGCAGTAGTTAGTAACTATGTAGAAGCTTTGAAGGATGCTAAATATCCTGCAGATTGTTTCTTTGATTCTAAGTTTACCATTGATACTGGTACTATTTGTAATCTAGGTAGAGCTGTTAATTTGTTTAATGGTTTAACTAAATTTATTAATGAACCATTAACACCAGCTCATGAAAGAAATTATGGAAGACGTTGTAGTACGATGAAAGATGAAAACCAAGTTTGGTTACTTGCTTGTGGTTATAACAATACAATAGATATTCAAGTATTAGACTTGTTTAAAACAGCTTCTGTTGAAGGACAAGTTTCCTATAGTGAAAAGATAAGCTTAGATAATTTTAATAAAAAGATAGATGAAAAGGGAAAATACCTATATCCAGGTGTGAAAGAGTAGTGATATTTGATGATTGAGTTTTATAAGGAGTTTGGCGATTTAGGCTATTTAGCTAATTATTCTAATCATGGTTTTACAATTGATAATGTTTATTACAAGACTGTAGAACATTATTATCAAGCAATGAAGTTTGATAATGAAGAAATAAGAAATAGAATTATTAATGCTCTGACTCCTAAAGAAGCATCAAATATCGGAAGAGATAGAAATAATAAAAGAATAGATAATTTTAAGAATATAAAGAATTATGTAATGTTTAATGGTATTCTAGAAAAGTTTAGACAGAATAGGGACATTGCTTATAAATTAATTGAAACAAGAAATAATGATATTGCGGAAGCAACAATAGATGAATACTACTGGGGTATTGGCAAAGATAGAAGTGGTCAAAACAATATTGGTAAAATTCTTGTTAAAGTAAGAGATAGAATAAAAAGGGAAATATTAGATAGTATTATTAATAAAGCTAAAAAAGAAAAAGAAGTATATGTAATTGGACATTATAATCCGGATATTGATTCTATTTTTAGTAGTTATTTATTAACTAATGTTTTAAATAGTTTAGGAATTAAAGCTTCTTTTGCTTTCTTAGATAATTATGTTGTGAATGAAAATGATGAGAGAATTGTAAATGATTATTTAGGTATTAAACCTGTAATTGTAGATAAAAATAATAAGTTCATCATAGTAGATCATAATAATTTGGAAG
>JAFPMR010000243.1 GCA_017411235.1 Bacilli bacterium
GCTTCGGCTTCGCGGTAGGAGAAGCAATATTCAGTTTCTTCTCAATACTGCTTTTGGAATATTTGCGCCCGAATTGCTTTGCAAGCGTATCGGCGCGGATACCTTTTTTATTTCCGATTTTACGGAAGGTATTATAAGAGTTTGATAGATTATTTAAAGGAGATGAAAAATGATTGAATGTATTTTATGGGTTGTTATAACAATCCTACAAATAATAAATATAGTTGTTATAGTAAAGCAATATAAAACTATAAATGAACTAACAGCTGAAAATGAAGAGTTAGTAGATGACAATGAATGGTATAACAACAGGTATAAAGCAGTAGCAAGACATTGTGGAGAGTTAAGAAATAGGATTGATGATGCAAAACAATATATAAACACAACACCTATTAAAAAGGAACATAAAGTTGCACTTTTAAGAATCCTTGAAGATAACAACACAACCACAGTTACACTAAATACAAAAAATATGAATATTTCATGGAGGTAAAAATGAATATAGAGAGTGAAAAAGAAAGAACTATATATAAACATGTTAAAGATGACAAAACATTTTATAGCATAGGATTATATAAGAAAAATAAAGATGGCAGTTATACTAATGGGTACATGAGTTGTAGATTTCCAAAAGATGCAGAACTAAATGATAAAACTAGAATCAAGATACATGAGGCATGGTTAGACTTTTATGTAAAAGATAAAACCACTAACCCATACATATTCATTAATAAGTATGAAATAGTAGAGAAAAACCAAGATGGCGAACTACTAGATGAAGTGCCTACTAATGTTAAAACTGATTATGATGATAGTGGCATTCAATTAGGTGATAATGACCTACCATTTTAGGTAGAGTATAGAAACAAAGCATGTTAGCATGATTCAACTTCTATTCTTCCATCATCAACCACCATTTTTAATGCTTTGGGTGGTGGTTGATATTTATGAGGTAAAAAATGGACATAAATAAACAAATTAAAGACAATGAAGGTTTAATTGGTAAAGTTTTAAAAGATATACACTTTAGAAAGATTAGAGATGATGACTTTGAAGAAGTGTATTCAGCAGGGAGAGTTGGTTTATATTATGGCATTATGTCTTATGATGGTAGCAGCAAACCATCAACCTATTATTACAAATGTATTAAAAATGAAATCTTAAGAACATTTCAATTTAAGAGTTCAAAGAAACATAAGTTTAATGAAAGTTTTAAATCCATTGATTATGAGTATGAAGAAGGAACACTTGAAGAAGTACTTGCTGATGATACTGATATTGAGAGAGATTTGTTATTAGATGAACTAAAAGGTGAGGTAAGAAAAACAATAGCAAGGCTAAAACCAAAGCATCAGGAAATATTAAAGCAGCACTTTGGGATTGATTGTGACCCTGTTACATTTGAAGATATGGTTAAAATATATGGTACTACTAGGCAAAACATTCATAGGGCATATCAAGATGCTAAAAGATATTTTATAAAGGAATGGAAATATGGAGATAAGAGAGGCAAAAAATAGGATTGTTAAAATTGAAAA
>JAFPMR010000244.1 GCA_017411235.1 Bacilli bacterium
ATTTTATCTTTACCCTAAAAAAACACGCTTATAGTTGTTGTCAGAGTAAAGAAGCTGTGTTCGTGAAAGTAAAAATATTCCGAACATCGGAATGTCTTGATCTTCCGATTATTTTATTTCAAAACTTTCAGTTTTTAAATCACAATAATATCTACCACTTGTAGCAGTAAATTTTAAAACACAATAATCTGGATCAGTTACACCTTTTTTGTAAAACATAGTATCTCCTTTTCTCCAAATCATATTTTTAGTTTCTTGGTCTGTTAGTACTTCCATTTTACCTTTTAGCATAACACCAACATATTTAATTAAACCTTTATGATAAAAATAAATACTAGCATTTGGATTTTTTTGAAATTGTTTTACTCTCATTGATGATGTATTAGTAGAAAAATAAAATTCTTTTAAACCATTTCGTTTTCTTGGTTTTAGCATTGCTTTAACATTTGGACAATTATCTTCATCAACTGAACAAATAAAACTTACTTTTTGCTTATCAATAAATTTTTCAATTTTAATTAAATCCATATTATCAACCTCTATTAATATTATACCATAACAAAAGGAACTTTCGTTCCTAATATCTTAATATTGCGATTGTTCGTGAAAGAATAAATTTTCCAATCACTCATTTTTAGAAATCACATGAATATTTTCCTGCTTTTAGAGAATCTGTATTAAAATAATTTTTCCAACTTTCTAAATCAAAAGTTCCATCTTCTTTAATATATGGTTCAAGAAATTTGTAAATAGAATTAAAATCATCTATATCTTTTATTTTTTTAACTTGGTATTCTTTTAATACATATGCTTCATAATTGTTTTTGGAATCACAAACAACTTTCATATCAACTATATCTTTATACTTTTCCAATAAATCTTTTTGTTTGTTATCTTTTAAGCCATTACAATATTCCTTATATCCATCTGTTTCACTTCCATAATTAGAAAAACCTGTAATCAGTGTATAAACTTCGGCTTCATTTTTATCATTTAATTCTATTAAATATTTTGTTAGATATCTTTTTCCCTCAGCAGTATCATCCTTACTATACCTACATTCATAAATTTTATTTTTAGATTTTGTTTCCTTAGTTTCATCACTTTTACCACATCCTGTAATTGTAAATACCATTACTATTGCTAATAAACTTAAAAATATTTTCTTATTCATTTTAAAAACCTCCACTTATTCAAAAGATACATCTTTCATAAATTCATTAAATTCATCGGCATATTTATCAACAGCATTTAGTTCTATTCTATACAAACCGTTATTATATATATAATCATATGTATCATATACTCCCATATCTGTAGCATGATATTTCTTCCATGTAATACCATTTATAGTTACTTCTTCATATTCACTATCTACATTTGCTAATGAAGTATTTTTATAATAATATAATCCTATACTTTTATTATCATCTTCATGGAATCTAAAAACTAAAACTTTATTTCCATCCATATCAATAGGTTCTTTTTTAGAATAATTCTTTGGTTCATTATATCTCATATCTACAAATTCTAATTTATGTAAATTATCACTAGATGATCCTTTACTATCACTTTTACCACATCCTGTAATAACAAATAATGCTAATACAATTAATAAACTTAATATTATTTTTTTCTTCACTTTATCACTCCTTCAACTTTTTCAAACATTCTGAACATTTTATTACCCTTGAATCATTATTCTAAATTTTTTCATTAAACCATTGCTATCTTTATTTTCTTCATAATCAACTAAATACTTATAACCTCTAATTCTAACATAATCCCCATTTTTAGATACATTATTAATTTCAAGTAATTCTTCATCTGTAAAATTCATATCATTAACTATAATATCTCTAACAACCTTATAAGTATTATCATCATATATCATCGTACTAAAACTATAGAATTCAAATTCATTGCTGTCTTTATTAAGAGAATAATAATTAAATAATTTATCATTTCCATTATTGAAATAATAAGTTACAATTAGTTGGTTAGTTGACTCTTCAAAATTTATTTTATTGACTTTTAATTTTTTATCTATAAATTTTGATTCTAATTCTAATGCTTTGTTTTTAATTGTTGGGTATTTTTCAATATCATTATCTTTTCCTTGAATAAAATTAGATTGAAATCCATTTGATGATTTTTGATTTGATTTTGTTTCATTACCACATCCTGTAATAGTAAATAAAGCTACTATTACTAATAAGCTTAAAATAATTTTCTTTTTCATTTTATTCTCCTATTCACATACATATCCGTTTTTATTTACGATACTTAAATAATTATCCAAATCTAATATAAAATCATCAGATATATTATCTCTTATATATTTTGTAGGGAATGCTTCTTTTGATTTCATTTTTGAAATATTATATTTTGATGTTATAGTTAAAATTCTCGTATCACGATTACAATCACCTACTTGAGTATAATAATTAAAGTTCTCTTTTGAGGCATCCTCACATATTTCATAATTCATATTAAAATCACTATCACTATCAAAATCATAAAGTGTTTCAATACGTTCATAATTGATCACTTTATTGTTTTTATCAAGATATATTATATTTTTAACACGCTTTTTAGAATGAAATAAATACTCTTCAGCTACACATGATGATTTATTTACAACTTCATCATTTTTAGCAGCATTAGATGATTCTTTATTATCACTTTTACCACATCCAGTAATAGTAAATAATGCTACTATTACGATTAAACTTAATAATATTTTTTTCTTCACTTTATCTCTCCTTTTAACTTTGTCAAAAATATTATACCACACTTCTAGCCTTATTTTTCGGATAAAATGAAAAAGATAGAAAATTCAATTTCTACCTTTTGAATGTTCTTGATTGCAAGAACATTCCGAACGCTTAAAAAACTAGGATTTCTCCTAGTTTTGTACTATTTTATAGTTACAGTATTTATAAAAATATTTGATAATTCTTCTATATCAACATTTGCTTCTGTAAACGCTGTAGTTGATACTGCATATACAGTTGAGTTCTTTTCTGTTGCATATACAATTGCTGAAGTATCCTTATTGTCTACTTTATTGCTAAGTTTTACTTTTTCCCAAGTGATTCCATTTATCTTTACTTTTTCACCACTATGTTCACCTAAGAATTCTTTTAATGTTACTTCACTACTAAATGATAAACTAATTCTAAATGTAAATCTACCATCATATATATCTTGGTTTTTATACTCTAAATAAACAGCTTGTTTGCTTTCGTCTGGTTCTAAACCTTTAATATTTTTGTATTTAAAATCATGAAACTCTGAATCTTGATCAAACACAAGTGATATATTATTTATTTTAAATGTATCTGATACTTTTTTTGATGATGAATTTGAGGAGTTGGAATCACCACTTCCACATCC
>JAFPMR010000245.1 GCA_017411235.1 Bacilli bacterium
GAACATATTTCCATGTATTCTGTATCTCTATTAAATACAGGTAAGTATACTGTATAATTACCTTTTGGGTTTGTTGTATTAATAGGTTTTAGTAAAGCAGTACCTTTACCATTACCTATTTTAGTAAAGCCTAATCTCTGGATTTTATGCATTTTTATTTTCCCATAAATCTTTTTCTTTTTTGAGTATTATCATTCTTCTTCTTTCCCTTGTTCCATAGATTCTACATCAGCATTCTTTAGAGTTTCTAACTCATCTTCATATCCTGTATCTTTAGCAGCTTCCTCAAAAAATTCTACAATTTCATGTGAACATTCACCTTGTTCTGAAGCCATTACATAGATACTATACATGATTTCACTCATTACAGTTGCAGATATTTCTAAAGCATAATTACCATTATCTAATTTCTTAATCATTTTGTTTCTCCGTAAGTATTACAGTCTTATATTTTTTCTTGGTTCTAGAATCATACCATTCATGTATCCATACATCGTCTATATCTGACTCTATTGAGTTCTTATATGTTGGTTCAGTTTCTAGTTTAATATCTACATTACCTAATTCAGGTTCGGTATTAACTAGTTGCTGCAACCTAGTAATTAATTCATTTACTTTCATTCTTTACCTTCTTGGTTCTTTTTTTCTTTTCTTCTTTAGCTACTTGAAATAGTACAGTTAGGTAATAATAGTACTTATTCCAAATCTCAGCTCCATAAGAAAAACCTGATATAGAACCTACCTGTAATTTAAATTCAAGACTTTCTAATTCTTTTTTAATATGTTCAATGAATAAGTCTAACTTATCATCTGCCATTTTCTGTAAGTCACTCATTTAACCCTCATTGTCTTCAAACCAAGAATCAATAATATTACTGCAGTAACTATCATAGTCATCACTGAAGTATTCAGCTAGTTTTTCACATGCTAAATCTGAGTTACCACCACACATCTCATAGGTAATGAAATCGAATAAATTAGTATATTCTAGGGTATCCTGTACAAAGTTCTTTTTTGTTTCTATATCTGTTCTTAGAGCATTTTCTCTCTGCTCTAACTGTTCATCAGTTAAATCATCTAATCTCATTTTTATACCCTCTTACCAAATGGAGTCCATTCTTCATTTTCATTTAAATACTTGTATTCATCAAATAATGTTTTAAAGTTATATGTTGTAGAACCAAGAGTAATATCTATTAAGTTTTCTTGGACCTCGTCATAGTTAACTGTAATTTCTTCATAATTAACTTCAGTTATTATTGCTCTATGAATTATTCCAGGGTATTTCTTATTCATAAAATTGATAACATTACCTATATGAAAATTAACTTCAGCTAAATCATGTGTTGTATCAAATGGTACATATTTAGGTTTCTTTTTCTTGAATCCAAGTAAATTGCTTTCAGGAATAAAGAAAGCATAATTAATACCCTCTTTACGATGGTATGGATATTCCTTATCAAGGTCATATTTATCTAATGTACCATGTTCACAACGATTTAAATCAGTGAATGCTCCTATAACATTAGCAAAATAACCTTCTCCTTTTAGGTTAATCTCATTATTACTAAATGGTGTATAGATTAAATTTTCATTTTCAATTCTAGAGTCTAATTTCATTCTTCTTCACTCCATACCATGATTTCATCTAATGTATTATTTACCAATATGCCTATATATTCTGTTATATCAGTTAATAATCCATCATCTTTTATTTTTGACTTAGTACACATCTCTAAGAATGTAGCATATATAATACGTTCTTTAAGATATTGTTCACTAAAGTTATTGTTATTACGTAGTACCTTTAAGAACTCTTCATATTTAGTTTTCCATTCTCCTACTGTCATAAATTTATTA
>JAFPMR010000246.1 GCA_017411235.1 Bacilli bacterium
ACTGATGTTATTCTGGAAACTACTAAATGCTAAATTTATAACTTCTTTAGTTTTAGCAATTTCTTTCTTTTCAGCATTTTGAAAAGTTTTATCAAGAACATTATTTAACCTAACAACATTGTCGCTTACATCTTTTATAGCTTTAGCCATTTCCATAAATGGTTTATTCTTTTCTTTTGATTTAAAGTAATCTATTACTTTATTAATCAGCATATAAGCTATAAAAACACAACTAGAAATAAGTACAGAAATGTAAGATGAATTACGAATCGAATTATCTACAAGTTCATTTATTTGTTGAAATTCATTCATAATAGCAAAAAAGGTAGTACCACTAAGTTTATTAGCAATACTACCTTATAGTTTTATTTATTAACCATTACCACCTGCAGGCTTAGGTGTAATACCAAGCACATACTCAATCGTGTTAGTAACATTGTTATATGTTGTAGAACTGATTGGAACTGCAATGTGAACAATCTGTGAAACTCGCTCGTCACGAGTCTTTGCAGAATCACGACCTACTGCAAAACGAATCGTAAAGATATTAAATGTACCACTAATAGCCTCTGGATAACCTGGATAAATCTCTTTACCATCCTCAGCAAGATACTTAATACCCTTGTCCTCTACACACTCTTGATAAAGCTTCTTAACATAAGCAGCATCACCAACAGCAGGAACAGCAGGACAATACTTACCAGCAGTACCAGCATTTGCAAATGTATCCTGTGTAAGAGCAGCGATTGAAAGGTCATCAATAAACTGAACTGAATAATCAGAATCATTATCAGGACCAACAAGTGTGATAGTTGCTGTAGACAAAGTAGCAGTAAGACCAAGACGCTCACCTGCTGCATTAATTTGGTCTACAAAATACTTAGCAATTTGAGCAGCAGTATACTTAGCAGAACTTGAAGCAACAGCCTCACCTATACCAAGAACCTTTGTGAAATGCCAAGCATTACGCTCATTAAATACAGTACCTTTCTTAGTAATAAGAATAGTAAGATTTTGATAACGTGTACTATTAGCAGAAATTGATGAAGGAATTGTAAAGGCACACTTGAAAGTATTACCTGCTGAATAAGGAGTCTTAACAGCAGTCATTGTCTTTACATCAACCTCTGGAACTTGGAAAGGAAGAAGATTTGCACCTCGACCAAGATAAATTGCAAAATTAGAAGCAGCCTTATCAGAAAGAACTGTATGCTTACCTGAAGTACCATCAGTTTTAAGGTCAGTAAAGGTAATCTTACCTTCATCACCTATAGTACTGATTGTACCATAAGTGCTGCTACCAACAATCAAAAGTTGTTTCATATTAATATAAATTTATTATTGTCTTTGTTGTGGAGTTGTAGTTTCCCCAGTATTGGCTTGTGATGCGCCAGTATCTTGAGGATTTACACCTCTACCTACTATTTGTGAATATAGTTCAACAGCATGTTTAACAACATCAATATGCAGATTTGCAGGTAAATCGCAATCAACACTTTCTGATGGCATATCATCATTAAACTCAACACGAGCAGGTTTAGCAATATAAGACATACGAAGTTCATAAGGTACAAGATTATCTTTAAGAGTAAATCCTGCACTACCACCTACGTCTTGAATGTTATTCATTTTACCAAAATAAATCTCGCAATGATTATTAACAACAGTCATTACAGGAGACCTAAGTGTAGGTTTTAAAAGAAAATCATTCAAAGTATCTGCTAAAAATGCATCATCTATAAGTCTAATAGGATAGATATTAGAAATAAAGTCGTCTTCGTTTATAACTGCTGGTTCTACAATTTCTGTTGTTGTACCATACCATCCATTAGAAGGAATACCACCACTAATTGGAATAACAGGAACATAATTCACAGAAAAATCAACAAGAAATAAATAATCTCTAAATACTCGTTGTTTCTCATAAACAGCAGGAACAGCATCTCGTCCTGGTATTAAAATAACATTAGGATCAAATTCATCATAAACAGGTTCAACAGCAGGTTGAGCAGGTGTTACAACTACATTATCATAAGCATCTAAATCAACCTCAAATTTACCTGATAGTTTATCTCTATTATAAAAAGAGAAATGATTACCTTTTGTAATCCTAACTATTTGAGTTTTATAAAGTGTTCTAAGAGAATTTATTTGTTGAATTTTAGAATTATCAGTAATAATTCTGTCATTCGTAATCCCAACAGATGAACGAACAAGTTGATTTGTAATATCACCTATTGATGTGTTAAGTAGTAGATCAATTTGCTCAGGAAGGATAGCTCTAATATTTTGCATACCCATTTGCTGAGCAAATTGTCTAAACATAACGTGCATTTGCCCAATATTCATTCCCATACTATCGGAATTACTATTTGGCATAATTAGAACATTTTTAGTTTATTTTCATAACTAGTTCTAATATCTTTATTCTCTGGATTATTAAAGTAAACAACTGCTTCCTTAATATTCGCAGCAATAAAGTCACCATCACTAGTATAAATATTTTGATTAAGTTCTGAACGACTCAACTCACCACGAGCAATAAGCATCTCTATAAGAGCCTTAGTAGAAATAAATTTATCACTACAAAGTTTATTAAACTTTTCTGGTTTATCATTGCTATAATCAAGAAGTACCTTTTCCTTTTCATATTTAGTCTTTAGACTATATTCAGTAAGATTAAATCCTTGATTAACACAACACTGAACATAAATAGAATTAAACTTAGTATCATCACCAAGAACTTCAACGTAATTACGCATTGCAGTCTGACGAGCTTTAAGCAATTTCTCTTCACGTTCCTTTTCCTTTTGCTCATCTCTAATATAGAAACGAATAGTAGGATCAGTATTAATCAGTGCTGTATCTTTAGCAACATCCTTATACAACAAACAATGACGGTAAATAAGATATTGTTCTACATTACGAGGATGACCATACTTAGCTTTTTCTGCTTCAAGAGCATTAAGATTAGTTATCTTTGTCTTCAAAGCATTTTCCAATCTCTCAATAGATACTTTATCAGCTTCATCATATTCTTTATTAATAGCCTCTTCGCGACTCTTAACATTCAAATAATCAGAATAATGATTATACTCGAAAGTAATATCTAGTTCAGAATTATCAGTAACAATAAAACGAATATTACTTAGCCAAGCCTTTACTCTCTGCATAAAATTAGGATGAGTAGGATTAAGACCAAGCAAAGCTGGGAAATAAGCTTCTACTTCATCTTTATTTGATGAAAGAACTCTAGAAGATGTTACTGAACTACCAATAACAAGTTTAGGAGTTCCAAGAGCCAAAGCATTTACATTACGATACCAAGAGTAATTTCGTACTGGGCTGATTGTAATTTTACGAACGTCTGTATAAGGAGCATTCATATCAATTTCTTTCTGTTCAGCCATGCTAGGTTTCTTTGTTTCTTGACTATCTACATTATTATTTTCTGTTGGTTTTTGAGTACCATTAGCTACAGGTTGCTGTATATTCATAATATTTTATTTTACGTTAATAGAATTAATCGAGCTTGCACTCCAAATGGAACATCTTAGTGTTGTTATACACTTGAAGACCAGAAGTATGCTTAACTTCATAACGGCTCATATCAATCTCAGTAGAAATTGAGTTTGTAGGAACTGTACCCCAAGAAGCAGGAATATCAGTAAGACCCTTCAAAATACCAATCTTATAAGTCTGTCCCTTTTGACGAACCATTTGAATATTCTTCTTACCATTGTAAGTAGAAGCATCAATAAGGAACGCTTGGTGAGAAGTAATTGGAAGACCTGTACGAGGATGTACACGACCATTCTGCTTAGCTGCCTCAGCCATAGTACCTTGGTCAAGGAAAGAAAGATGCTTAAGAGTAATAATGTGACCATCTACAGTCTTATACTGATTAAAGTACTTACCATAAGCAAGACCATCAGCAGACTCAGAAATCATCTTATCACCAAGTGGAGTAGCAAAACCATTTGCTTGAGCATCATTACGAATAGCCATATCAAAGTCTTGGAAGAAACCCTTACCAACACCAAGAATAACATTCATTGAACCATTATCAGTATCCTTTGCAAGAACATCACCGATAGTACGCTCAATCTTATTAAGAGTAAGATACTCTCCATAAGTATCGTAATTAGACTCACGACAAATCTCAATCATACCAGCTGTATGAGGAATCGGCTTACCATTATCAGCATCAGTGAGAACTACATTACCGTTAATATCACGGTTATACTCAGCAAGCCATAGACGCTCTTCGTTCATTACACGCATTGTAATCTCGTGCTGACGCATTTCCTCATTAATCCAAAGATTAGTAGTACCACCACTTGCATTCTTAAACTCATACTCAACAACTTGATTAGAGATATTACCTGCAATTTCCTTTGAATAACGATGGAACTCAAGCTGTCCACGCATCTTACCAGGACCCATAACATTAGAACGATTACCCTTAGAGTAACTTTCACTAATGGTAGGAGCTGTCATAGACCAATAAACACCCTTCTTAAGCCACTTAGGATTAATATAAAGATTAGGATTTGGAGAAGTAATCTTCAAACGATAAAGGAAACCACCATGAGAACCCTCACCAAGATCCTTCATAATACGAACCTGAGTACGACCATCAGGACACATAAGACCATATTGCTCAATGAACCAATGAGTCTTAAACTCAACATCAAAGAAAGCACCTCCTTGACCTGGAGTAGTATTTGCTTCATTAAAATAAAGAACACTATCAGTAAACTTCATACGACCCATTGTCTTCCAAGTCCACTCAGTTTCCTTAATATCAATAGTAGCAATAGAACCTTGACCTTCTGTCAAGAATGTAAGAGGAAAACGGTCATCATCCATACCAAAAGTATAGGTAAGAGTCTTACTAATCTCTTCTGGCTTAGCCAACATAAGATTAGCAATAGTTTCCTCATTAGAATAACCTCGGGCATCATAATTACCACGAGAAACTTCCCTTAGTTTGTACATAGTTTAATTAATAAATGTTTAACCACCAATCAGAATGTCATCGAGATTAGTTTTACCACTAGCTTTACGAGTGATTCTAATAGAACCACGATTAGCATTTTGTTTAGACTGAATACGTAATTGCTTAGCTTTTTCCTCTTGAACAGCCATATTAATCAAATCTTTATATGACTTTCCAGTAAAATGAAGATAAGCATCAAGTAATTCATGTTCCATAACATCGTGGTCTGACATAGAAGCTAAATCTCTTCTATAACCAGTAAGACCTGTTTCTCTATCTTCAAGAGTAAGATAATCCCAAAAATCACTTCTAGAAGTTGTAATCTTCTGACCATCTCTTTCAAGAACAAAAGTTTCAGGTATCTTATAACCTGCTATGTTACCACTCTGAATTTGTTTATTAACAGCATCCCAATAATTTCGGAGATTTTCTTGTTCTTTTTGTCTTGCAGCTTTAGCTTGTTCTTCACGTTCAGCTTTTTCTGCATTATCTCTATCAATCATTGCTTGAAGCTGTCGATTTGCTTCATCATAAAGACCGCCTGAATCTTTAAGATATTTAATATATGAATCACTAAGAGTTGTATTTCCAAATTCTTTAGCGGCAGCACGAATAACATTCTCTAGTTGAGATTCGTTATCTTTGTCAAGTTTTACATTAGACAAATCGCGTATTTCACCAAAACCTCTAGGTGTACCATTAATAGTAAGGTAATCTATAAAATCTTTTACTATTGGTGCGTCAGTAAAAAACTTATTAAGGGTAGCATCTGCTATTTCTGAAGAACGTAGTTCTAGTACGCTATTAATGTAACCTTTAACACCAGCTGCATCATTTGTAAACTCTACTGGATTTCCTTCTTCATCAGTGATATCAATACCAACTTCTTTAATTATATTATTAATATCAATTGGACCATCACCGTTATTATCATCTTTAACATCTTGTTCTTTAAGCCAATCTGCTACTTCAGCAGCAGCTTTAAAAACATTGCCTTTGTCATCAACAATATCGCCGTTATCAGCAACATGATAATTAACACCATCAATCTCAATGCTATCACCTGGATTAAGAGTTATGTCCCCCCCTTTAGAAGGGTCTTCAACATTCTCTTTGTTGTCCTGTTGATTATCATTGTTATTATCCTGATTACCACCATTGTTATTATTATCAGGATTATTATTTTGGTCTTGATTACCACCATTACCACTATTGTCTGGATTGTCAAGATTAGCTTTATCTTGATTACCATTCAAATCAACAGCGTTATCGTCACGATTTTGATTGTTACCATTTTGATTTTGATTAGTAGAATTTCCACCATTACCTTCAAAATCAATCGTATCTACTAGACTCATAATTGTTTTAATTTAATGATTAATACTTAAAATAATTTGTTTCTGCAAATATACCTATTTATATTTATATATCCAATAGTAGGTGAACTAATTTTTGTTAATTGAATAGTAATAAAAAGTGCTAATTAATACTGCCAGTTATTACTTGTAATATTAATTAAATCAGATTATTAGATTACTAAATTCCGACTATTGAATAAGTAAAAGACCGCGAATTTCAGCGATTTCCGAGCCTCTGTTACATTTCCTCTACGGGGGTGGAACAACTATACGCAGACGGAACAAAAGCCCTCACAGACGCTAATTTAGCTTTATATTAAATAAAAAATCCCAATAGCACCATTAGCACTATCGGGATTAATTAAAGTAAATTGGGAACGTGATTCTTATTTATCGTACTTATTTTTATTAGTACGAGCAATCTTCAATTGATTAGCAATATCTTCTCGTTTAACTTGTCTATCAGCAGCTGCATTATACATATCTGCTTGTAGTTTCTGTTGTTCAAGAGAAAGCTTTTGTTGCTCTATAGCATTTTTATTTGCTTCAACTGTTTGTTTAAGATTAGCTTCAGCTTGTTCTCTACTAAATGGGTTTTGGAATTGTGAAATATCAAGATCAATATAAGATTGTTGCATTTCAAGATAAGCTTTAAGTTCTTCTGTTTTTCTATCTTCTTCACCTTGTGCTGCAATCTTTTGAAGTTCAAACTGCTCTTTCATTTGTTCAAGTTGTTGGTCAGCTTGCTTCAATTCATCTTCATGTTGTCTTTTAATTTCCATGAACTTATTAACAGTGTTTTTAATTGTAGCAACATTATCATTAGTAATAGCTGCAATAGCCATATCTAAATCACCATTTTGTGCTGCACTAAATGCCCATTGCTTAAGTTCTTTAATCTTCTCATGTTCTTTTTCATTATTACGAACCATTGTAGAATAATCAGATGATATATAAGAATTAACATCTAATGACATATATCTGTTATTACCTTCAACATCTCTGTATCTTACATCTAGTCCGTCAATATATGCAAGTTTACCATAATCAACATCTCTATCATAATCTCTTCTTCTAAATTCATCAAACATAGTGAAAATAATTACACTACCCATTGATGAACGAGAAATAGCTTCATCTGTAACACCTTTACCAGCAGACTGACGAATTTGACCAAATCTTTGTTCATTCATATCTGCTGCTTCACGAGCTTCAAGTTTGATAGATTCACATAAATTAGTAAGTTCAGTAATATAATTACCGAGATTAGCATTAAGCAATCTTATTTGCTGTGCTTTAACACTACCACTATCATCACTATCATCATATAGCAGAACTCCATCAGCAGCCATTTTATAAATTCTATCTTCTGCTCGGTCAGAAACAAGTGATTCAGGCATAAGAAGAATAAGCATCTTATTCTTTGCTATAACCATTTCACGATGATAGAAAATAATATTACGAAGAATCTGATAAGGAGTTACAGTTTTAACTATTGAGAATTGACCTAAACCAGGAAGTATTTCCATAATACCATTATATGGAAGTTTACCATTACGATTATAAGCAATTGCTCTAGCTTTAATAGGGTAAATACCAACACTACGAAGACCTATACGATAACCTTCATATACTTGTGGAGTATAAACCCATTCAATATTAATATGTCCAAGTTCAGGATTAAACTCAAAATTATCATCTACAACAGTCTCAGCTTGCATACCCATTTCATTGATATATGTAAGAATACCTTGTTTACGTTCTCCACGCCAAACAACGTGCCAAACATCAAACATATTAGTATTCAAATCAGTAAGCATAACAGGTTGTGCTTTAAACATTTGACGTTCTTCTTCACTAAACCTATTACACATATCTGGGTATCTTTCAAAATATTGATTAAAGCTAAGCATTACAGGAGCACTAAGAGTACCTGGATGAGCATAATGACTTTCAAGAAATGTTAAATCTTTATCAGTTAAATCATCTGCAAAGTTATCAATAATCTGTTGATATGTCATAGGAATTTTCCTAGCAAACATATCAAAGTCTTCTACAAACATTTTACCGTTTGGAACAGGATATGCTTGAATAACTGGAACAGCTTCTTTAAATATCTTATTAGGATATACATCAGAATAAGAATAACACTCTCCATAATTCACATAATCTGATATACATTGCATATAAATAAGCAAGTCATCAGTATTATCACGAATATATTCAAGAACCTTTTGACCTTGTGCTGATTGATCATCAATGTAATTCTCTTCAAAATTCTTCACAAATTCTTCCATGTTAGGCATGAAATCTTCTTGTGACATTTGTGATACATCTTGACCTTGTTCAGCTGCTGCTTGCATATTCTTTTGAACCTCTGCCGCAAATGCTTGTTGGCAAAGTGTAAGAACTTCTTGTTGTAACTTTGCATTTTTCTTTAAAGCAATATCAGGACTATTAGCACCTACATTAAAATCGTGAGTACCTGTATAATATTCAGAAATATAACGTCTAGAAATACCTGACATAATGTCATAATTACGCATTGTAGCAGGAAATCTCTTATACTTTTCTTTATCTGAATTATAAGGATTAAGAGTTTTCTTATAGTATTCTTCAGGTATATCACCTTTAATCATACTAATAAGCTTCTCAGTTTCATTTCTATCATTGCAAGCTAAACCCGCATCAATAACATAATCAATGCAATTAGCATACCATTCTGGTTTATCTCTTTCAGCACTACTAACTCGTTGAGAAGGAAAGTTAATAGTTGAAAAAGGTTTTCTACTTTCACTCATAACTTATTTATTTTTTGCAAGTAAATTTCTATTAAGAGAAGGACGCCTTAATTCTTGTCGTTTATTGTATGTAATACGACCATTATTATCAACATAAGGATGATGTTTTGTACCAGGTCTTCTAATACCTGTTATATAATCTCTTGTTAAACTAAAACCTATCATATTTCCAATAGGTTCTGCTACAACACCTTTGTCTTTACCACCGTAATGTAGAACATATGTTTGTCTTTTATCAGGACCAGTTCTTAATATAGTACCTGTATGAGAATTAGCACGATTGTAATCTCCTTCTCTCCAAGCTCTATATTCAGAACTACTACCAGGATGTCCTAAATCAACAATATCTCCAGTCATAAGATTATGATTGTCAATATTATCTTCAACATAATCAGCATTACTTGTATTAAC
>JAFPMR010000024.1 GCA_017411235.1 Bacilli bacterium
AAGCTCTTATTTTTCTTCAATCAACTCAATTCCTGTAAATACATAGTTTTCAGATTTCTTTTCGAATACAAATCTATATTTAGAGAAAGCTTCATAATTATCTGCAGTAATCTTGAAATCTTCAGTTACTTTTCCAGTATATTTATGTTTTTTCTTATAATCTGTATAAATAATTGGTTTTTCTCTGCAGCAATCATCAATGCCGTAAGCTACATAAACATATACCTTACCATCTTTTATTTCTCTGTTATAAATATATGTATATTGAGTATCAAATCCTGTACCACCACATGGAGACGCAATATAGTATCCATCTATTTCGTCACTCTTAAATAGCATTGGGCATCCATCATAAGAGTCTTTTTCAGTAAACTTACTTCCATAAACTTCGCTAAAGAATCTTTCGATTTCTTTAGTAGTAACATAACCTGTTACTTCACCAATCATTCCTTCACCACAATCTTCTTCCTTAGCTAGTTTTTTGTTTTTTAGATCATAACAAGAATATTCTTCCAATTGATTAGTGTTTCCGTTTTTAATTACAGGATATAATAATACCTTTTCTGAAAAATCTGATATAAGTCTAGTTTTAGCAAATAAAACATTTTCACCAAGTTGATCTATACCAAGTAAATAACCAACTTTCTTTTCTACATCAGCAAATATTTCGTCATCTGTCTTTATAGTTTCTTTTACTTCCTTTTCAACTTGATTATGATCTTTATCATACTTTTTGCCACCTAGATACCAACCAATTCCCAAAGCAATAATAGCTACTAAAACTACTATTACAATCCATAATACATTTGAATTATTTTTCTTTTCCATCTCAATTCTCCTTCTATAAACATTATAGCACAAAAATAAAAAACTGTACTATTCAAGTACAGCTTTTATTCTTCTTACACCAGCACTAGATGCTTCTTCTTTAACAATTCTAAAATGTCCTAATTCAGAAGTGTTTTTAACATGTGGTCCTCCACATAATTCTTTAGAAATAGTACCAATTGTATATACTGTTACAATGTCAGGATATTTTTCAATAAACATACATTCAGCACCAGAAGCAACAGCATCATTTTTATTCATTTCTTCTACTGTTACATCAATACCTTCTGAAATCCATTTATTTACTAAATCTTCAGTCTTTTGTTTTTCTTCATCAGTTAACTTATGATCGCAGTTAAAATCGAATCTCATACGTTCATCAGTAATATTAGAACCTCTTTGGTGAATATCTTTATCTACAACTACTTTTAATGCAGCATTTAATAAGTGTGTTGCAGTATGATACTTAGTTTCTGTTTCAGAGTCACCTGCTAAACCACCTTTAAACTTACCTTGTGATGCAGTTCTACTCTTTTCTTGATGTTCTTTAAACTTAACTTCATATCCTTCAGTATCAACTTTTAAACCTTTTTCTTGTGCAAGTTCAACAGTTAATTCTAATGGGAAACCAAATGTATCGAATAAATGGAATGCAGTTTCTCCATCAATGTCTTTTCCATCTCTAGTTTCCTTTTCAAATTGTCTTAAACCTTTTTCTAGAGTTCTATTAAATTTAACTTTTTCATTCTTAAGTTCTGTTAAAACAACTTCTCTATTATCTTTTAATTCAGTATAGTATCCTTCATATTTAGAAAGTAATAACTTAGCAATTTCTTCTTCCCAATTACTATCAATATTAATCTCTAAAGCCTTAGCATGTCTAATAGCTCTTCTAATTAATCTTCTTAAGATATAACCTTGATCAGTATTACTTGGTTTAATACCAGCAGGATCAGCTAAGATAAATACTGCTGTTCTTAAATGGTCAGCAATAATTCTCATAGATTTTTCATTACCTTCATATGTTTTACCAGATATCTTAGATATTAATTCAATAACGTCTTTCCAAATACTTGAAGCATAGTTATCAGTAACACCTTCAAGTATAGCAGTTGTTCTTTCAACACCCATACCTGTATCTACATTCTTCTTAGGTAATTCTACAACTGTACCATCACTCTTTTTTTCAAATTGCATAAATACGTCGTTCCAGATTTCTACCCATCTTTCATCTTCAGTATCAAAACTTTCAGGAATTGGATCATTACTTCTCCAATAGAACATTTCTGAGTCTGGTCCACATGGTCCAGTTTCACCAGCAATCCAGAAATTATCATCTACAGTTTTAGCAATTCTTTCTGGTTTAATTCCTAAACTAATCCACTTATCGTAACTTGTTTGGTCAAATGGAATATTATCACTACCTGCATAAACAGTAACAGCTAATCTTTCAACTGGAATATTTAATACTTTAGTTAAAAATTCAAAACTCCATTCAATAGCTTCATCTTTAAAATAATCTCCTAAACTCCAGTTACCTAACATTTCAAAAAATGTATGATGATAAGTATCACCAATGTTATCTAAATCATTAGTTCTTACACATTTTTGATAATCTGTAAGTCTTGTTCCATATGGATGAGGTTGACCCATTAAATATGGAATTAATGGTTGCATACCAGCAGTATTAAATAATACTGATGGATCATTTTCTGGTACTACTGGAGCACTAGGTATTTGTTTATGTCCTTTACTAACAAAAAAATTAATATATAAGTCTTTTAAATTCATTTCTATCTTCCTTCCACTATTTTATCTACACAATCATATAAACTTCTATCAAAAGCATTATCGATTATATAATTGTATTCTTTATAATCATCTAACTCTGTCTCCGTATGATGCATTTTTTGTTCTTCTGATAATACTCTCGTACTTACTTCAGAGTTAACTCTTATTGTAATTACATTATATTTTTTTATTTTCTTAAAGTATTCAACTTCGTTTAGTAATCTAACATCACTTATAATGACATTCTTAATTCCTTGAAGTTCGTATACTTCAATATCTTCCTTCATTCTTTTAGTCAAGAAATCAGGATCAATCGCTCGAAGATTATCTCCCATCTCTTGTAAGAACTTTCTAGGTTTATGACCATCTGTTCCATCCCAATCAGTTAATTCTAAGGCAAACATCTTAATGTATTTAGAAAAAGCTGTAACAACTGAATTATCTAATTTTTCATATAGATAATTAGCTACTTCATTCTTTCCACTACCTGCTTTGCCACAAATCAAATAGATATTCATAATATCACTCCTTAAAAAAATAAAAAAACCACAAAATTGCAAGGAGCAATTCTGCGGTACCATCCTTTATTTTACTTAATTAAGATAACGGTCTTACCCGAATCAATCTCCTAATGCAGCCATTTCATTATCTCTTCTCTTAGTTTCCACCAACCACTAAGTCTCTGTAAGAATTAATAATTACTTCCTCACTAATCATCAACTGATTAATACATATAAGATTATATAAAATATTTATTCAAAAGTAAAGTTCCTAAATAAAAAATGTATAAGGAGTTTCATTTTCATTAACAGTAACATATGCTGGATTATTAGCATTTTTTGTCATAAATGGAATAATAGTAAATACACCAGCATCTTCTGGTAAACCATAGATTTCTCTAAAATCATTTACTGTAATATCTTTAGCGCTCCAAATTTCAAATAATCTATTTAAACTTTGTTGCATATGTGGAGTTACATCCACCATACGATCTAAGTTTCTTGATAAATAATCTGCTAAACTTTCCATGTATTTCACCTCACGCAATGAAAGATACTAATACTTTTTAGTTATTTTGTCAAATAAAAAAGAGAGTTTTAACTCTCAAATTTATTTAAAACCATTTGTTTTAAATTAGTTTTTCTATTAGTTGAATAATCATTATTAACTGCCATTATTAAACTTTCTTCTTCACCTATTATAATTAAACTCTTTTTAGCTCTAGAAACACCAGTATAAACTAGTTTATTATAAAGCATCTTATAATAAGCTTTAGAAACAGGCATTATAACATGACTAAACTCTGATCCTTGTGCTTTATGTATTGATATAGCATAAGCATGCTTAATATTAATTAAATCTTCTCTAGAATACATTACCCTAGTTCCCATAAAATCAATAGTAATAACTTCTTTCTTTTTATTACCTAATACAGTATCAATACTTTCTATATAACCAATATCACCATTAAAGATATTATTATCAGGATCATTTACTAATTGTAATACTTTATCATTTTCACGATATATTACATCACCATATTTTAATTCCTTTTTCTTCTTATCTTGAGGATTAAAAATGTTTTGTAATAATACATTTAGATTATCAATTCCGTTTTCACCTTTATACATTGGTGCCAAAACTTGCATATCGTCTTCAGTAAAACCTTTTTCTTTAGACATTTCACAAATTCTTCTAATTAAATCCTTTATTTGAATACCACTTGCATGAATAAAGTTATAATCATCTGTTTGTTTAGTAAACTCACTATTTAAATTCTTTTCTTTTATTTCCTTAGCAAGTATTGGAATATAAGAATTTTCACTTTGACGATATATTTCATCTAGTGTTGTATGAGTAAACATATCAGAATCAATCAAATCATTTAAGATCAATCCAGGACCTACACTAGGTAATTGATTAGCATCTCCAACTAAAACTAAAGTAATATTATGATTTAATCCCTTAAGCAAACTAGCAAATAAATAAGTATCAATCATACTAGTTTCATCAACAATTACTAATTTAGCATAGTTCTTATTATATTCATTTACTTGGAATTCATCTTTTTCTTTATTCCATTTTAAGAATCTATGAATAGTAGAAGCAGGTAAACCAGTAGAATCACTCATTTTCTTGGCTGCTCTACCAGTTGGAGCTAATAAAGCAATATCACTAAGTACTTCATGATAATTTAAATTATTAATTCTCATATATAATTTAACAATAGAATTAATAATTGTTGTCTTACCAGTACCAGGACCTCCAGTAATAATACTTACTCTATTAGTTAAAGCATTCTTAATAGCTTTCTTCTGACCAGCATTATACTTAATATCATATTCTGCTTCTATACCAGCTATTAAATCATCAAAATGTGTAACTTTATCTTTACTATGTTTGCTAATCATTGAAAGATTATCGGCAATATCTTCTTCATATTCATAATATTCTTTCAAAAAGTATTTATCATCTTCTACAATAATTTCATCATTTAATACTAATTTACTTAAATAATTATCAAATTCTGCTTCTTCAATAAATATTTTAAATTCATTTCTAATACAGCTAAAGATTTCTAAATAATCTAAATAAGTATCACCATTCTTAAAACCTAATCTTTTAAAAGACTCAATAATACAAGCTAATACTCTTTCTTCACTATCAGCTTTATTCATACTTAAAAAGACTTTATCTAACTTAGGGAAATCAACAATATCTATTAAAGAATAAATATTATTCTTAACTATTTCTAAAGAACTTTCTCCCCATTTATTTAAAATATTCAAGGACTCATTAATTGTAAAACCTAACTTCTTCAATTCAACTATTATTTCATCTGTACTTTGATACTTAACAATTGAATTATATATTCTTCTAGCTTTAACTTCAGAAATACCAGGAACTAATAAGAGATTTTCATAGTTTTCTTTGATTAGTTTAATTGCATCTTCACCTAGATGATCTACTATAGCAATTGCTGTTTTTTCTCCGCAGCCTTTTACTAAAGAACTAGATAAGAAATCTATAACAGCATCTTTTCCTTTAGGTTCCTCTCTTTTATAACTACTTACTTGGAATTGATTACCATACCTTTCATTGAAAACATAATTCCCTTCCAATGTATAATAATCCTCACCATTTACATCAGCAAAATAACCTGTAAAAGTAATTGTTTTATTAACTTGGTCCTCCATTCCATCAGAGGCTTCTTTTACTCTAAACAAACCAACTTTGTAGCCATTATCGGATTCGAATATCATTTGTTTAAACTTTCCTCTAATAGATTCCATTTTAACCACCTTAATAAATTTTATCATGATAAATAAAAAAAAGCGAATATTTTTTCGCTTTTTTATTTTAAATCATTTCCGTGTTTTTTCGTGAAATATAACATTGCTTTATCAAACTCTTCATCTGAATCTAAGCCTACAAGCATTTCTATATTTCCGGCCATTGAAGACTTTCTGACCTTAAATTTTTGGCCATCATCTTCATTAGATAAATATAGATATTTAATACCATCTATTTCAATTTCATCTAAAATAGCATATTCTAAACCATCTTCTAATGTAACAAATTCATATTCCTTTAATTCAGTATCCATAATCCACCTACTTACCTCTAAACTGTTGAACATCTTCTTGTAGATCTTCAATTTCATGTAAATCTTTTAAATAATCTCTAGCAGCATCTTCATATTTATCTCTATCAATTACTAACTTACCATCTTTTTCTTTACTAAAACCATGAGCAAGACAATAATCTTCAAAAGAACTATATTCAGAAATTCCTTGAGCATGTAAAGCCCAGAAGAAATCATTCATATTAATAACAGTTCTTCCGCTACCACTAGCAACTATTCTATTATAAACACCAAAGATAAATGAATCCAAATCCATTCCCTCTTCATAAGCTGCAGCAATATCTCCATAATCAAACCAGAAGTTTTGATGATCCTCTGTACGATGAGTTTCTTGCGATACAATTGAATACCCAGCATGATAAGAATCATTATTATAAGTTCTAAAAGCATCTACCACTTTAGGTACAGCGAAATAAGAAGTAGCCATAATAACAACCGCAAGAAGTGCTCCTTGAATTCTATAAGCTCTTCTAGCTTTCTTCTTTCTTTCTGCTCTTAATGCTCTTCTTCTAGCTTCTTCTTGATCTCTATTAACGCTCTCTCTTCGAGCATCTTCCATCATTTGATAATAATCACGAGTTCTATCCATTTCACTCATCTCCTATTATAAGTATACAATTTTCTTTAATACTAGTCAAAGAAGATTGCTAATTATATGTCAAAGAAAAAAGAATAGCATCGCTATTCTATTTATAATCATTAATATGAGTATCTAATACATATGTTAAGTCATCAATGATAATAGCATCTTCTGGTAAAGTAACATTTTCTTTATTGCCTTTAATAGAATCTATAGGAATATAAACTCTATATTTACTAGTATTACATATCAAATTACCAGCAGCATCAAATACTTCGAATTTACTATTAACTGCTAATTCTTCACCATTCTCACCTTTAAGAATTGCCATTGCATAAGGAGATTCATCAAATGTTAAACGATTAAATAAACTATCAGCAAGATTAGCATTAAATTCCATTGCTGCTCTTCTATAACCATTGTGATAATCCTCTATCATTTGGCCATTAACTTCTTCAGGTAATGGTGAAATAGTTTTGTTATATGTATAATCAAAATAATTTGATACAACTGCAGTATATGAAGTAGAATACAAACTCTTAACCATATTCTTTAAAGCATCATATTCTGTAGTTCTTTCTATTTCTTTTAAACCTTCGCTAGCATACTTTAACCAATTGAATAAAATCACATCATTAACTGTTTCAATATTATTTCTTTCCATATAATATCACCTATCTTTTTATTCTAATAAAATTATATAATAAAAATAATTTATTTTCAATTAATTTAAATCACCAATAACTTGAGTTATTTCTGCTTTTTTTATTAAGACATCATAACTCTTATTTTCTTCTAGTTTTTTATTAACAACTACCTTTAAGAAATTCTCTGTATGACCAATTGAATAATCATCAAATACTTCCTCAATTAATACATTAACTACTCTTCCAACAAATTTCTCATTATATTTAAGTTGTAAATCATTATCAATTTCAATTAATCTTCTACTTCTTTCCTTTTTAACAGCATTAGATAATTGATCTTTCATAGTAGCAGCTTTAGTTCCTTCTCTAACGCTATAAGGGAAGACATGTATTTTACTAAATTCAATCTTTTTACAATAATCAATACATTCTAAGAAGTCTTCTTCAGTTTCACCAGGAAAACCAACTATTACATCAGTAGTTAAATTAATATCTGGTCTAGCTTCTTTTATTTTTAAAATATTATTATAATATTCATCTTTAGTATATTTACGATTCATAAGTTTTAACATTCTTTCACTACCTGATTGTAATGAAACATGTAAATGAGCACATAACTTTTTATTATTCTTTAACTCATCAATAAACTTATCATTAATCTCTGTCATTTCAATACTAGAAACTCTAATACGATCTAAGCCTTCTATTTTAGACATTTCTCTAATTAAATCAGTTAAATCATATAAACCAGTTTCTTTTCCATAAGCGCCTGTATTAATACCAGTTAATACTATTTCATGATGTCCCATTTCTACAAGTTCTTTAACTTCTTCCAAAACATCTTCCATTTTCTTACTTCTTATACTTCCTCTAACATAAGGAATAATACAGTAAGCACAATAATTATTACAACCATCTTGAATCTTTACAAATGCTCTAGTTAAATCATCATATTTCTTAACGGTCATATTTTCAAAGTCTGTTCTTCTATCATCATAGAACTTAATATACTTATCTTTCTTAACTAGATAATCCTTAATTAATTCAACAACTTTAGACTTTTCCTTATTACCAATTAAAATATCTATATCAAGATTTGTTAATTCTTCACGATGATTCTCAGCTGTACAACCACAAACCATTAAAACAGCTTCTGGCAAATCTCTTCTTACACCTCTAATGGCTTTTTTACATTTGTTATCAGCTGTATTAGTAACACTACAAGTATTAACAATAACGATATCAGCATCATGATAATCATCAACATAATTAAAATTATTGTTTATTAATTGCTCTTTCATAAATTCGGATTCATATGAATTAACCTTACATCCAAAAGTAATGATACTAAATTTCATACACATCACCAACTCGAAAAGATTATAACATAAAAAATAATCTCATAGGAGATTATTTATTTTTATTAATTAGATCTATTATTTTAATATTAGGGAAAGCTTTTACTAAACGTTCATTCAAGTAACTCTTACTCTCTTTAATACGTTTATTAATAAGTTCTTTAATCATTTCTGTATTATCTTTAACACCTTTATATTTCTTTACTAAATCATCAGTTAATTCACTACCAAATTTACTAATATTTCCAACTATTTTCTCTGATAATAAATTATCAATTACATAAACAACAAATAAAATAATTGCTAAACATAATACAAGGTTTTGGTTCATTCTACCTAATAAGTCCAAAAAGAAAGGACTTAAAACATACATAACAAATAAACCTCCAATACCAAAAGGAATCATCGTTTCTAAACAAATACGTCCATTGATATTAAATTTAAAATGATTATAATCCCACCAACGCATTTTAAAGATTTTCTCCATGGCATAACTAGTAAAGTACTCAAGTAAACTACAAAGTACTACTATTAATATAAATAATGCTACTGGATCATCTAAATAACGTTTAAATAGTAAAGTCATTAATAATCCACCCCATCCATAAATAGGACAATAAGGACCAATTAAAAAACCTCTATTAATATAACGATGTTCAGTAATCAATTTACCAATTACTTCTAATAACCAACCAATAACCGAATAAATCATAAATAGTAAAAAGTAAATACATATTTGATTCATTCCCATCACCCCATAATTAAGCAAGTTTTTCCAATAAGAAACATAAACAGAATAATATTACCATTAGTATTAAAAATCCCCAACTTGCTTTAGATATAACCAAACGAACTTTATTATCGTTCTTTGGCACTTTTTCTTCATCAATTAGTTTAACACATTTAAACTTTTTATTGTCTAAATGTTCTGTAGTCTTTAAAGAGAAAATTGAAGAATCACCATATTCTCTAAACTTAATGTCATCTTTTCTCTTTAAAAAGAAGAAGAACATACACAAGTCAGCTCCAGCACCACCAATATTCATACCAGATAGTACTACTAACCACCATTGCTTTGTAAGAAAGCCAATAATCAAAGTAATGACACCAATAATTGTAAAAGGAGCCATTAAAGATCTCATAATCGTCTTTTTATTAACATATTCACCACAACGGCAATAAAATATTCCCTTTTCTAAAGCAGCTCCATATGTAATATTCTTCTTATTAGCGCCACCTAGAATATAAAATGTTCCGTGTAGTATTTCATGTAATACCATCCACAAAAACATTATTACAAAACCAATAATTAATGTTGTTGTCTTACCTATAACAAAATCATAAAAACCAGTATCATCAAACCAAAGATACATTAACAAAATAGGAACTGCTAAAGCAACTATAGTAACAATAGCTGAAATAGTCATCATAAATCCCATTTTATATTCAAAGAAATACTCTCTTTCTTTTGCCATTTTATCACCTCTAGTTTATCTTACTTTGTAAACTTTTTAATCTACTTAAGAACAATTCCTCATGAGCATATGTCTCTTTAGGAATTTTATGTTCTTCTACATTAATATTTGTTGTCTTATCAAGATCAACTTGTTTAACCTCTACACCATCATTAGAAGAAACATCATTATAAACTATGCCATCATTTGACTTAATCAATTCATCATAACTAATAATAGCTGTTTGTTCTTGCTCTTCTTCATAAGGTGTTAACTTAATTGTTCTTTCTTTAGGAGCGTTCTCTAATTGTTGGGTAATTTGAAGTAAATCATCTGCATTACCATCATAATCCATTAAAGGAGGAAGTGCTGTCATAGTTTCTTCAAGTAATGAAACTTTAGGAAGATTTGTTAAAGTAGCATCAATAATCTCTTGTTTTTTCATCTTAGGTAAATCAATATCAACCATTGTTTTAACTCTTTCCTTTTCCTTTACTTCTTCCTTAACTGGTTCCGTAACAGGTTCAGGATTTGGTTCTGTTTCTGGTTCTTCAGTAATAATATTAATTGAATTTTTAATCTCTTCATCCTTTTGAATCATTTCTAAAACAGAATCATGAATAGGAGTATTAATTGTACGACTAAACTTCTCTTCTTCTTTTTCTTCTTTAATCTCTTTTGCAATACTAGAAACCATGTCTTGAGATTCTTTCTCTGCTTCTCTTTCTTGCTCTTCTCTAATTCTTTTAGCTTCATTCATCTCTTTATTTTGTGAATATATTAAATATATCATTGAAACTACAACAATTAGTAAAATGATTACTAAAATATAATAAGCTAAATTAGAATCAGCTATCGTATTAAAAATATTTAATAGATTAACCATCACAATCACCTTCCTAAGCAACAATCAAATATGGATTATCAATCGTTCCTGCACCTTTTATTTTAGCATTAGCACCAATACTAATAACTGGTCTAATACCAACTTCATTACTTACTAAAATACTATCGCCAAAAGCCCCATTTGCCATTACATTAATCATTCTAAGTTCATTATCTCTTAATGAATAAGAACTAATAGTAGCATAGTTTTCTTTAATATTTTCATTATACAAATAATACTTATCGTTAGGTACATTTCTATAAGCACCTGCAAGTACTACTTCATCAGCTGACAACAAACCAATCACACCTACATAAGTATCTCCACTACAATACAAATCTGGAGTATTATCAACAAAAATACGATCATAACTATTAGAAAAACTAACATCATCATTTGTTGAATTAAAACTTACATCAGTACAGAAAATTGAATTAGTAATATAAGTTCTATAATCAGCTAAATTATTGTTATACCATTCTTGAAGTACTGAAGTAATACTAGCATATCTTAAACTAGCAAAACTAGCTAATGAAACATCTGTAGATTCATTAGTATTGTAAGGACTTTTTTCATTAATTAAACCATCTAATACTAAACGAACACTACCATCACCATTAATTCTCACTATTCTAAACATATTATTCCCTAATTTAACATAGTTATAATTAACATTACCTCTAAAATAATAAGAAGTACCTTTATTATCTACAGTAGATAATAAACCTTCATTTGTAGTAGCTATCTCTCCACCTATTCTAGTCTTTGCAGTTCCAACTTGATAAGTAGAAAGAATTAAATCAGCAAAACTATCTGTAGATAAAGATTCATTAACTACTAAGAATTTACCTTTTAAACCACTTTCTTCTATTTTAATTACAAAACGAAGAGTCTCTTGTGGTTCAATTGGTTGTAGATTTAATAAACGTTTATAATCTAAATCCTCTTCCAATTTATTTAAAACATTTCCTTCATAGTCTTCTACACTAACCTTGGCTTCATGTTTATTTAAATCAGTAAAATATATTGAATAATACAATCTATTATTTGATGTATTAGTTACTGAAATAATAAAACTGTGTTCTTTATCATCCTTAATACGGAATTCCTGACCATCTATATAATTAACAACTAGGTCACCATCACTCATAACAGCCCCAATTGAATTTTTGTTATTATTTGCTAAGTCAACATGTCTAAAAACCAACGCAAAAACGACTAGTAAAATAGATACTATGACAATAATTAAAATAATAACTTGATACTTATCGTTTTTAGTAACATTGTCCACTAGTCTCACCCATTCTCTTTATTAAGTATACCAATAATTGCATAAAAAAACAAGGTTGCGATACCTTGTATTTTATAAATATTTTTTAAAATCTTTGAAAGAACTGTCTGCCTCTAAATCAGTTTCTGCAAGTTGCTTAAATAAGTCTTTTTGTTTCCTATCTAACTTAGTAGGAATAACTACATCTAAAACAACATACATATCTCCTTTTTTATTGCGATTAGGATCTTTAACACCTTTTCCTTTAAGACGTAATTGATCACCAGATTGACTTCCAGCATCAATTGTTAAAACAACATTACCATCTAAAGTTGGAATCTCTTTCTTACATCCTAAAACTGCTTCAGTAATAGTTAAAGGAACATCTAGATAAATATCGTTTTCTTTTCTTTCAAATAATGGATGTTTCTTAACAACAAACTCTAGATAAATATCACCATTAGGTCCACCATTATAACCAGCAGCACCTTTTCCACTAATCTTTAATTGATGTCCTGTATCTACACCAGCAGGTATTTCAATTTCAATAGTTTTATTCTTAATAGCATGGCCGGTTCCATTACATTTTTTACATTTTTCTTTAAATATCTTTCCTTTACCGCCACAATCAGGACATGATGTTTCAGATTGGAATACACCAAACATTGTTCTTTGTTGAGATACTACTCTACCTCTACCACCACAAGTAGAACATGTTTGCTCTCCACTACCACCTTTACCATCACATTCTTCACATTCAGAGTCTAAGTCAATATTAATACTCTTTTTACAACCAAATACTGCTTCTTCAAAAGTAAGATTTACTTTAACTAAAGAATCAGCACCTTTTGTAGGACGATTTCTAGAAGCTCCACGTCTTCCAAATCCACCAAAGATACTTTCACCAAATATGCCATCAAAAATACTAGACAAATCTATATCATCAGCACTGAAGCCACCAAATCCACCGAAGCCACCATTTTGTGCTCCTTGTGTAAATGCTTCATGACCAAATTGATCATATTGACGTCTCTTATTCTCATCTGATAATACAGCATAAGCTTCACCAATTTCTTTAAACTTAGCTTCATCACCAGTTTCTTTATTATCAGGGTGATACTTCTTGGCTAGTTTTCTAAAAGCAGACTTAATTTCTGCATCACTAGCACTTTTATCAACGCCTAATACTTCATAATAACTTTTACTACTAGCCATTATTTCACCTTCTTCGCTATTTCTTTAGCTTCTGCTAATCTTTTTTCAAAAAATTTAATACTTTTTATTATTGGTTCACTAGATGTCATATCAACCCCACAAGCTTTTAAAGTATCTAAAGGATACTTACTTGACCCACTCTTTAAGAATTCTAGATATTTCTCTCTAGCACCCTTTTTGCCTTCTAGAATATCTGATGCAATAGCTATTGCAGAACATAATCCAGTAGCATATTTATATACATAGAATGATGTATAGAAATGAGGAATTCTACTCCATTCATAACGAATTAAATCATCACTAACAACATCATCACCATAGTACTCTTTATTTAATTTATAATATACATCTCCTAATGATTGAGGAGTTAATGCTTCACCATTTTGCTCCATTTCATGAGCAATCTTTTCAAATTCAGCAAACATTACTTGACGATAAACAGTAGCTCTAAAACGGTCTAAAAATTCTGTTATATAACCCAATTTTTCTTCATCATCTCGAGCATTATTAATCATATATTCACATAATAATGTTTCATTAACTGTTGAAGCAATCTCTGCTAAGAATATAGGATATTGAGCATAAGAAATATCTTGATTACGATCAGAATAATAAGAATGCATTGCATGACCTAACTCATGTGCCATTGTTGAAACAGAATCACCATTACCTTCAAAGTTCATTGATACATATGGATCAATACGATACGCTCCCCATTGATAAGCTCCGCTTCTTTTTCCATCATTTGGATAAATATCTATCCATCTATTAGTGAATGCTTGTGATAAATCATTAACATATTCTTCACCTAAAGGCTTAACTGCTTCTAAAACAATATCTCTTGCTTGTTCAAAAGTATACTTCTTTTTCTTTTGTTTCAATAAATTACAAACTAAATCATACATATGTAATTCATCTAATCCCAAAGTCTCTTTTCTAAATGCTAAATAATCATGCAAAGATCCTAAATTATCATGAATAGTATCAATTAGATTATTATATACATCAACAGAAATATTATCATTATAAACACTTGCTTCTAAAGGAGAATTAAACTTTCTTACTTTAGACATAAATAAATCTTCTTTAACTTGACCTTTATACATTTCAGCTAAAGTATTCTGATGCTTAGCATAAAATTGATGATACAACTGAAAAGCATTTTTACGTACTTCTCTATCATGCTTACATAATAACTTATAATAATTACTATGAGTTATCTCTACATCTTCGCCATCTACTTTAATTGTACCAAATGTTGCATCAGCATTATCTAAAGCTGAAAAAGCATTATCAGGAGTTCCAAAGGCATTAGAAGCTAAACTAATAATTTGTTCCTCTTCCTTAGATAAAGTATGATCTTCATATCTAAACATTTTCTCTAAAACAAAACTATACTTATCTAATCTCTTATCACTCTTTATAAGCTTCTTAATATAATCATACTTAACACTTAGTAACTCACTTCTAACAAATGACGTTTGTTCATTGATTAATTCTTCTACTTTATCTGCTTTATCTTTTAATACTAATCCTTTATTATCATTAGTATCACTGAAATGATATAAATAAGAGTAAACATAAAATCTTTCCGTATAAAGTGTTAACTCATCATCTAAAGATAAATACTTATATAGATTATCTGCAGACTCCGTAATTACTCCTTTTAATTTAACTATCTGATCTACTATATCTAAAATTTTCTTATATGTAGCATCATATTCTTTATCATCTTTAATGATCTTAGTTAAATCCCATTTATCATTTTCCTTAATCTCACTACGTTTCATATGCTGTTCCTTTCTTAATCTAGTAAAAGTTCTAGTTTCCTAGAACTTTTATTTGATTATCTTACTTTTCTTCGTAATTTGCTTCTTGTACGTCATCTTTCTTATCATCAGATGATGAATCATCAGAACCGCTTTCGGCTTGTCTAGCTTTAGCTGCTTCTTCATAAGCTTTAGTTGCTAATCCCATAGCTTTTTCTTGTAATTTATCTTTCTTTTCCTTAATTTCGTCAATATCATGACCCTCTAAAGCAGTCTTTAATTCTTTAATTAAATCTTCTGCTTCATCTTTATCTTTAGAATCAACTTTATCTCCTAAATCTTTAATAGCTTTTTCAGTTTGGAATACTAATTGATCAGCTTCGTTTCTAACATCAGCTTCTTCTTTACGTTTTTCATCAGCTTCTTTGTTAGCTTCAGCTTCTTTCATCATCTTATCTACTTCTTCATCACTTAAGTTAGTAGTAGCAGTAATAGTAATACTTTGTTCTTTACCAGTACCTAAATCTTTAGCACTAACATTAACAATACCATTAGCATCAATATCGAATTTAACTTCAATTTGAGGTACACCTCTTGGTGCTGGAGGAATTCCAGTTAATTGGAAGTGTCCTAAAGTCTTGTTATCACTAACCATAGGTCTTTCACCTTGTAGAATATGAATATCAACAGCAGGTTGATTATCTGCAGCAGTACTAAATACTTGTGACTTACTTGCAGGAATTGTTGTATTTCTTGGAATTAATACAGTCATAACATCACCTAATGTCTCAATACCTAATGATAATGGAGTAACATCAAGTAATACTAAGTCATTAACTTCACCAGTTAATACACCACCTTGAATAGCTGCACCTAAAGCAACACATTCATCAGGGTTAACTCCTTTACTTGGTTCTTGACCAAGTTCTTTCTTAACTAATTCTTGAATATATGGAATACGAGTAGAACCACCTACTAATAATACTTTATCAATATCTTTAGCAGTCATCTTAGCATCTTTTAATGCTTTTCTAACTGGTTCTAGAGTACTTTCAAATAAATCCATACATAATTCTTCAAACTTAGCTCTTGTTAATGTAACATCTAAGTTTAAAGGTCCATTTTCATTTTGAGCAATGAATGGAATATTGATTTGAGTAGTAGTCATACCAGACAAATCTTTTTTAGCTTTTTCAGCATCAAGTTTAATACGTTGCATTGCCATCTTATCATCAGATAAGTCAACACCATTTTCCTTCTTAAACTCTTCAACTAAATAATCCATGATTCTTTGATCGAAGTCATCTCCACCTAAATGAACATTACCATTAGTAGATTTAACTTCAAATACACCATCACCTAAATCAAGGATAGATACATCGAATGTTCCACCACCTAAGTCATAAACTAAGATAGTATGAGCATCTTCTTGTTTATCAATACCATAAGCTAAAGATGCAGCAGTTGGTTCATTAATAATACGTTTAACGTCTAAACCAGCAATCTTACCAGCATTTTTAGTAGCTTGACGTTGAGAGTCATTAAAGTATGCAGGAACAGTTATAACTGCTTCTTTTACTTCTTCTCCTAAATAACTTTCAGCATCTTTCTTTAACTTCATTAAGATCTTAGCAGAAATCTCTTCTGGAGTATATTTTCTACCATTAGCAGATACCTTTTCTTTAGTACCCATTTTTCTCTTAATAGAAGCAATAGTATTATCTACATTAGTAACAGCTTGTCTTTTAGCAATTTCTCCTACTAATTCTTCGTCTCCTTTAAAAGCAACTACAGAAGGAGTTGTTCTATTTCCTTCAGAGTTAGCAATAACAACAGGTTCTCCACCTTCTAGTACAGCAACACATGAGTTTGTAGTACCTAAGTCAATTCCTATAATTTTTCCCATATTTATTTCCTCTTTCCTTTTTATTTGCTTACTTTTACGATGGCATGTCTAATGACTTTGCCTTTATATGTATAACCTTTTTGTAATACATCTACAACTATATTTGGTTCAACACCTGGAACTTCTTCAACAAGCACAGCATCCATTAACTCTGGATCAAATGGCTTATTTAGAATATCCATAGCTAATACCTCAAATCCTTGTAATGTACTAGATAGATTACCATAAATCATCTTGAAGCCTTCTAAGAATTTACTTACTTCATCTTCAAGATTAGTATCATCCATTTTAATAGCTCTTTCAAAATTATCTAATGTCGGTAACAATTTAACTATTAAATCTTCACCTTCATATTTCAGTAAAGAAGCTTTTTCTTCTTCCATACGTCTACGCATATTTTGCATCTCTGCTTGCGTTCTTAAATATTTATCTTTAAGTTCAGCATTTTCTGCTTGTAACTTTTTCTTTTCCTCGTCTTCTTTCTTTTTAAAGAATCCTTTTTTATCATCAGGTTTATGATCTTTATGTTCAACTTTTTTTTCTTCTGGTTTCTTTTCTTCTTGTTTTACTTCTTGTTTAGGTTGTTGAACATTTTTCTCTTCTTTTACTTCACTATCTTGCATAATCCATCTCTTTCTAGCTCTTCTTACTTAATTCATCATTAAGATATTTAAGCAAGCCAATAACTTTGTCATATTCCATTCTCTTAGGACCAACAATAGCTATCGTACCCTCTTCACCATTAATATTATATTTAGACTTAATAACAGTTACATCATCATCAAACTTAGAATCTTCACCGATATAAACGTTTATACCGTCTTCAACTTCTTCAATACCACTAACAAGTTCTTCATCTTCAAACTTATTAATAATTCTTTTAACATCATCTACAGTATTATATTCTGGTTGTTTAAGAATATTTGATTTACCACTGAAGAAGACATTTGAACTATTCTTAGAAAAATCGTTAAATGCATCATAGAAGATTTCATAAACAGCTTCATACTGTTTAATTGTCTTACTAATAACTGGTTTAACATCGAATTCAAGTCTTTCATTTACTAGATTAATTGGTGTTCCAACTAACATTTTATTAACTATCTCACAAGTCTTTACTAGTTCATCCATAAAAATATTATTTGGAATTGTAAATTTCTTATTTTCAACAATTCCTTTATTAGTACAAACTAAAGCAACTACTTGATTATTATCTAATGGTACAATATTAACTTGTTGTAATGTATTATCACTACTATTCTTACCTAATACTACACTAGTATAATTAGTAATATCAGCAATAATTTCCATACATTTATTAATAGCATCACTTACTTGTAATTGTGAATTTTGAAATATTGTTTGTAACTTCAACATTTCTTCACCATTTAACTCTTTTGGTTTCATAAGATTATCTACATAATACTTATAACCTTTTTCTGATGGAACACGTCCACTAGAAATATGATTCTTTTCAAGTAACCCTAATTTCTCTAAAGCAGCCATCTCATTTCTTATTGTTGCAGAAGATAAATTAAACTTCTTGCATAAAGCTTGGCTACCAACAGGTCTTACATTTTTAATATATGACTCAACTATTTCTCTTAATAGTTTTTCTTGTCTTTCATCCATGTAACTCACCACCGTTAGCACTTATAATCTCTTAGTGCTAAATTAATTATAACATTAAATTAGCACTTGTCAACCCCTATCTGCTAATTATTAGATACTATGTTTTATTCTTGATTTTTGATATAATAATAATAGAAAGATGGAAAGCTTATGGCACAAGTAAAAAGAAGAAAAAAGAAAAAAAAGATTCGTTTAAAAGAAGAATTCAAACGTTTCCTAGTCTACGCTATTGTAATTTTACTTATCCTTATCTATGCTGTAATTGAAGGAAACAAAGTTCATAAAATAATGGTATACCATAAAACATATGAATACAAAATTAACACACATGGCTATCCATTAGAAGAAGCAAAAAAACTATCGGAGACATTAAGTGATAAATACTTAGATGATATACTAAACGATCCTAAATATAACGAAAAATACTATAAAGTAATATCAGAAAAATATTTCTTACTAAAGAATTATGAAAAATATCTACTCTATCATGACGAGCATGAAAATGTTCCATATGATAAAGTAATCGCTTTAGTAAACACTCATGCTAGCGAAGAATGGTACAGTGAAACATATGAAACAGATACAAATCGAGGATATGAAGTATTTGTAAGTAAATTTTATTACTTACCTGAAGATTATGAAAGAATTGACTTAGAACCATTCAGTTTATCATATGCTTATGGTAAATATGGCGAAAACAAAGCAGCCAAAATAGTAGTAGAAAAATTCGATGAAATGCAACAATACATAAAAAATAATTTCAACGTTCAAATAATGGTTAACTCATCTTATAGATCTTATAAAGATCAAGAATCAACTCACAAATACTATGGTGATAGTGTGGCTGCTCGCCCTGGTCATTCAGAACATCAAACAGGACTTGCAATAGATGTAACATCTATAAGTCATCCTAGTGTTAAAGCATTTAAAGAATCTGAAGAAGGACAATGGATTCTTGAAAACTGTTGGCAATATGGATTCATTATTAGATACCCAGAAGGAAAAGAAGACATCACTGGATACAATAATGAACCATGGCATTTAAGATATGTCGGATACGAAACAGCTAAAAGGATTCATGACGAAGGTATCACCTTCGATGAATACTTTGCTTACTATATAGAAAAATAAAAGATATTAGCAACGCTAATATCTTTTTTAATTTTGTTCTGAATTTTCTGGTTCAGTAGGTTCTGGTGGTGCAGGATGTGGATCAACATATACTGATACATTATGATCAACATACTTAGAACCATCATAAACTGATACTACAAATCCTTCATTTGTTTTCTTAACTTTAAATGGTTGTTTATCTGTTCTAGTATAAGCAACACCACTAGGAATTTCTACTTCTTCATTTGATGCTCTATTACCAGAATAATCAAAAATAGTTATCTTACGTTCATCATTAACAGCACCATAATATGAACCAAATAATTCTACATATTTATAACTATCTTCAGAAACTGGCGTACCATCGAATTGATATACTCTATATTTACTTCCATCAGTAGTCTTAACATACTTAAGATCACTAGTAAATCCAGCTATCTTATCTTTATAAATACCAATAGTTTGATCATTAGCAAAGATAAACCATTTACCATTAGTATCTTGACCTATAAAGTAATCTCCTATTTTTTCAATCTTATTATAATTGAATGAATGTAAAGAAGATACATTATAACCATCTATTCTAATAACTCCGTATTTACCTTTCTTATTTAAAGCAACTATATCGAATTTGCCTTCTGTAGAAGTAAACTTATATCCATTATTATCATAATAAGTATTTACATTAGTATAAGCACTCTTCTTAACTCCAGCTTCTACATCAAATAATACTACGTTATTGTCTCCATCACTAACAAAGATATATTTGTTATTAATTAATGGAATCATAGTTTTTCTATTCTTAATATCATCAGTAGTTGTATCATTATCTTCAAAAATATAATCTTTTGCAATAAAGCAATCAGTATATTCTGTTGATTTTGAATTAACTTCATTTTTAAATGTACAAGTATAACTACCAATCAAATCTTTCTTTTCAGCATCTCTATATAAGTATAAAACTCCATCAAAATAATTAATATATTCGTAGTTCTTATTAATAGTACCTTCAGTAATACTTAAGTTACTAAATTGAGGATTATCATAATCAACATCATAAACAGCAATAGCTATGTTATCTCCCTTAACCTCAATTTCAAAACTACGTTTAGTTCTTACCATTTCATCATTATCATTATAAACAAATGATTTTAAGTATTCGAAGTTCTTAAGTTCAACACCTTTTTCGTTGTACTTATTTCCTTCCATATCTTTAACATAAACTTGTTTACTATCAACTAAGAACATATATTTATTTCTAACTGTAGCAAATGAATAACCATTTTCTAGTTGCTCACCTTTAAAGTTATATACACTATAAGTTCCTTCATCTTTAGTAACAATTAGATTATTATTATAATATTTAACTTCTTGAGTATTAATATGTTTACTAATACCTCTATCCTTCTTATCGATAATAATGAATCCTTTACTTTCTTTAGCTACTAAATAGTTTTCATTATCGATCATTCCTAAATAAGGATATTGAAACTTAATTAATTGTTTAACTTCTTCACCTATAGAAATTAATCCATATTCATCATTAGTATTACTTACAGCATATAAACCACCATCATATGCCTTAACATCATGATATGTAGCTACTCTTTCTTGTTTTTTAATAGAATATAAAACAATATTTTTACTTGTTTCACTTTCTCTATCATTAATAAATACATAATCATCATTTACTATAGCAACATATTCAGTTACATCACTACCAGATTCATCTACTACACGAGGTACATCTAATACATCACGATAATTATTAACTGCAACAGAACATAACTTCTCATCTTTATTATCACAAGTATATGAACCTAATTCTGATCCACCTTCTGATAAGAATACTAATACACCATCTTTATAATAATAATTATCAAACATAATAGGTGCTTTTTCTTCTTCAATAGTTTGTTCAACAGGTTTTTCCTCTTGTACAGGTTTCTCTTTATGTAATAAAGCAATAACTCCTACTAGTAATAAAACAAACAATAAGAAGAATAACAAAGCAATAATACCATATATCCATTTTTGACTCTTATCTAAAGACTTCCACCAATTCTTTAAACGAACAAGTGGTTTTTCTTTCTTCTTAGGTTTAACTTTTTCCTCTTCATCATCAAGTTCATCCCCTAATTCTTCTTTTAGTTTTGCCCTTAACTCAGAAGCTTCTATCTCATCAGCTAATTCAGCATTTTTTTCTGCTAAAGCAATTTCTGCTTCTTCTTCAGCTTCTTTAATTTCTTCCTCTTCTAATTTCTTTTGATACTTCTCTTCTCTTGTTTCTAATTCTTCAGAAATGACATCTTCAAACTTTTCTTCTCTTGAAATATGTTCGCTTCCAACCGGTTTAATAGGTTTAGTCTTTTCTAACTCTTCATCTTTCACAAGTATCACCTCTCTACACTAAAAACATTATATCATATTTTTAAAAAGCAAAATAAAAAAGATGGTCATCCATCTTTTTCTTAAACTATCTTAATTAATATCTCATTCATTACATAAATGAATTGCGGATTAACAAAAATATATTCATCTTTAACAATTAGTTCCTCATCATTTAAGACTTCTCTTAGATCAAAAACTTCTTGCATATTAACTTCATATTTTTTAAAGAATTCTTTTAAATTAATGCCTTC
>JAFPMR010000247.1 GCA_017411235.1 Bacilli bacterium
GGAACAACAACTCCAATTGATTACTCATTTGAAGAAACTGAATCAGTAACAGGATATGAAGATCCAGATTATTCTAAGAACGAAAAAACTGGTGCCTTAGAAGTAACAAATAAACATACTCCATCAGAAACATCAGTAACAGTTCATAAAGTATGGGACGATGCTGATGACCAAGACGGATTAAGACCAGATTCAATTGAAGTTCAATTATATGCTGATGGAACAGCAGTAGAAGGTAAAACAGCAACATTAGATGAATCTAATAAGTGGACTTATACATTTGATAAACTTCCAGAATTTGCTGGAACAAAAACTCCAATTGTTTATACATTTGAAGAAACAGAATCAGTTACTGGCTATGAAGATCCAGAATACTCAGTAAATGAAGACACTGGTGTTCTAGAAGTAACTAATAAACATACTCCAGCAGTAACAAGCGTAACAGCTACTAAGATTTGGGACGATAGCAATAACCAAGACGGTAAACGTCCAGAAGCTATTCAATTCCAATTATATGCTGACGAAACAGCAGTAGATGGAGAACTTGTAACTCTAACTGCTAATACAGTAGATAAAGATGGTAACTGGACATATACATGGTCTAACTTACCAAAATATGCTGGAACAACAACTCCAATTAAATATACAGTTGAAGAAGTAACAGACTTAACTAAAGTTGGTTATAGTGCTCCAACATATAGTGAAGACAAATTAACAGTAACAAACTCTCGTGAAACAGAAAAAGTTAATATTTCTGTTAACAAGGTTTGGGCAGATAATAATAACCAAGATGGTCTACAACCAGGATCAGTAGAAGTAACATTACATTCTAAAACTGCTGCTGAAGAATCAGTAACAGATGAAGAATCAGTTACATTAAGTAGTAATAATAGATGGACTAATTCATGGACAAATCTACCAAAATATAGAGATGGAAAAGAAATAACTTATTCTATTACAGAAACTACTACAAATATAATTACTGGAACTGATAAAGAAGGAGAATATGCTATTAAAGTTGAACAAAATACAACTGAAAATAATATAGCCTTCACAGTTACAAATACTCATACTCCAATCACAACTGAAGCTTCAGTTAAGAAAGTATGGGATGATAACAACGATCAAGATGGTGTAAGACCAACAAGTTTAACAATTCAATTACTAGCTGATGGCGAAGTAGTTGAAGGTAAGACAGTTACAATTGATGCTAATAACTTAGAAGGCATAATTACTGGATTACCAAAATACAATAAATCAACAACTCCAATCGTATATTCATGGAGAGAAACAAACTTAACATCTGATTATGAATTAACTGATACTAAAGTATCTGGTACAACTACAACATTAACTAATACTCATACACCAGAAACAACAAGTATCACTGCTACAAAGATTTGGTCAGATAACAATAACCAAGATGGTTTAAGAAACGAAAATACTAAAGTAACATTTGAATTATATGCTGATGGAGAATCAACAGGTAAGACTATTACATTATCTGGAGATCCTGCAGAAAATAGATATGATGATTCATTCACTGGTCTACCAGTATATAGAGATCATGGAACTGAAATCGTTTATACAGTTAAAGAAGTAGTAGTTCCAAATGGATACGAAGCTTCAGCTGTAGGAAATAAAGAAGCAATTGGTAACAAAGAAAATAGTTACACAATTACAAATACACATGAAACTGAAACAATTTCAATTAGCGTATTAAAGAAATGGTCAGACAACAATAACCAAGATGGTTTAAGAAATGCTAATACAACAGTAACATTCCAATTATATGCTAATGGAACAGCAGTAGAAGGTAAGACAGTTACATTAACTGAAGCTAATAAGTGGGCTGATTCATTCAGTGACTTAGATAAGAAAGCTAATGGACAAGATATCGTTTATACAGTTAAAGAAGTAGAAGTACCAAATGGATACGAAGCTTCAGCTGTAGGAAATGATACTGCAACTGGTACTGCTGAAAATAACTACACAATTACAAATACTCATACTCCAGAAGAAATTGAAGTAACAGTTAAAAAAGTATGGGAAGATGCTGATGACCAAGATGGTCTAAGATCTAAAGCTAACTACTCAATTACATTAACTGGAACTAGAGAAGACGGTACAACAATTACTATTAAGAACGCTACAGTTGACTTAACTCCAAGCGTATCATCATATACATATAAGAATTTACCAAAATATGATGGTGGACAATTAGTAACTTATACTGCTGAAGAAACAACAGTTCCTGCTGGATATGAAGATTCATATAGTGAAGATACACTAACAATAACAAATACACATACTCCTGCAACAGATGCAGTAGTAGTAACTAAAGTTTGGGACGATGAA
>JAFPMR010000248.1 GCA_017411235.1 Bacilli bacterium
ATTTTTTTCATGAAAAAATAAGACAATCATCTAAGAATAAATAATCGGAAGATTAAGATTTTACGAGCAGTAGAAAAATATATATAATATAGAAAAAAGTCATATTAGTCATTTAACATGTGTATGAATACGATATTTAGTATGTCAGCTTTTACGTTTTGGATAACGAATTTGTTTGTATTGACAAGCTGCAATCAAAGCAAAAAACAATAAGTAATTAAACTAATAAAGACTAGAATAATCTAGTCTTTTTATTTAGAATAAATATGATATAATGTCAATATATGGAGGATTTAAAATGAAGAAAAAATTTTTAATAGGTCTTTTAGCTTTCTTAATGTGCTTTACTCTAGTTGGATGTGGTAAAGATTCAGACGAAGAAAGGTCATCAAAAAAGAAGAATAATACAAATATTGTCGAACCCGATGATCCAGAACCAGATGAACCAGATCCAAATAATAACAATTCAAACAAGAAGAAAAATAAAACAAATAGTGATTCATTAGATATTATTGAAGTCGATAAAAAATACGACAATGATATCCCTTTAGGACTTGAAACTAATTATCCTAAAGTAAATGGTCAAGAGATAGTTATAAGAGTTCAAACATCTGGTAGTACAAAACAACAAGCAAACGGTCCGTATTACATTTACTATAATGTCTATATTGGTAATGATGCTCTTGGTCTAAAATGTGTAAGAGATGGCATTTATCACCTTGAAGGTTATGGCATTGAAATGCTTAAAACTTTTGATGAAGAAGAGGATGCCGGAGTTAACTACGAATTCTTTGAATGGGATTTCACATCTTCACCTCATAAGGGTGAAGATAAAGAATATGTCGTATTCTCACTTCCAGCTGGTATTGAAGATAAACCACAAGCAAGTCTTTTTATTACTACTGATGATGGTAAATTATTAGGCGAATTTATTGTTGATGTTGTTCATGATACAAACTTAACTGGACCAGAGGTAGAAAAGTATAAGAATCATAGTGGCGATATTATTTTCCATTCAATAAAAAATGGTAATATTACTTATCTAACTCCAACAGAAGCAATGTATAAAACTGAAAATGGTAAAAAGGTATTAGATTCTTCACTTGAAGAAATAGAATTGGAAGAACATTCTGTAACTATGAATAATAATAAAGCTACAGATACTAAGACAGACAACGTATATAAAATAACAAATGCCAAAGGAAACACTTATAACTTTGGTGAATTTAGACATTTATAATTATAAAGACTTTTCGGAGTCTTTTCTTATGCTATAATATTTTTGGAGTTGATTATATGGAGTTTGTCAAAGCAAAAACTATTCTATCAAAAGTTAAATATGGATCTGATTGGTATGGTATAGATTATAATATGAACCTATATAGAGGCTGCTCTCATGGTTGTATATATTGTGATAGTAGAAGTAATTGCTATCATATAGATAATTTTGATATTCCCAAAGGCAAAGAAAATGCACTTTTAATATTAGAAAACGAATTATCAAAAAAGAAAGAAAAAGGTGTTATAGGTATTGGATCAATGTCTGATACTTATAATCCGAATGAATTACAATATGAACAAACAAGAGGAGCATTGAAACTTATATCAAAATATAACTTTGGAGTTTCTATTGATACAAAGAGTGATTTGATTTTAAGAGATTTAGATTTACTTAAAGAAATTAATAGAAAGAATAATGTAATTATTAAATTTACAATAACAACTCCTAATGATGAATTATCTAAAATAATAGAACCTCATGTCTGTGTATCATCTAAAAGACTTGAAGCAATAAAGACATTATCAAATAACGGTATATTTGTAGGAATAATGATGAATCCTGTTTTACCATTTATAACAGATAATGAAAATGACATAAAAGAATTAGTAAGACTAGCTCATGAAAACGGAGCAAAGTTTATTCATACATATATGGGAATGACATTAAGAGAAAATCAAAGAGATTATTACTATGAAAAATTAGATAATCATTTCAAAGGTTTAAAAGAAAAATATATCAAATACTATGGAAAAAGATATAATTGTGCTGTTCCTAACTACAAGTCATTATATAAAGTATTTACTAATGAATGTGATAAGTATGGAATACTTTATAATATGAAAGATATTATTAAAGCATATAAGAAAGAAATAAAAGATAATGAACAAATATCATTATTCTAGTATTACAGAAAGGATATTAAGAGAATGAAATAATTCTCTTTTTATGTGATATAATAGAATTGTAAATATAATTAAAATAAGGAGATGATTAACATGATATTAGCTTTTTGTGATAAATCATATATAGTTGAAATAATGTTAATCATTAAAACACTCTTTAAAATTTCTTGTTATATAACACCATTAATCGTTATTATCATATCAATAATTCACATTTTTAAATCAGTAGTGAATGGTAAAGAAGATGATTTAAAAGACGCTTTAAAAGTAACAGTTAAAAGAATAATTGCTGGTTTATTAATTGCCTTTTTACCAGCTTTAATAAATTATGTTTTTACTGGTATTCTTAATGCTTCAGAAGTAGAATTTTTAGCTTGCTTTGAGTCTGCTTCAAAAGAAAAGGTAGCTAGTTTAAAAGCTAAAGAGGATGCAGAAGAAGCAGCCAAGAAAAAACAGCAGGAAAAAGAAGATGAAGCCCAACTTAGAAAAGCATATGAAGAAGAACAAAAGATTAGAGAAGGAAATAAAGAATCTTATGAAGAATGGAAAAAGAGAAAAGAAGCAGAAAAAAATAATGAAGTTAATGTAAATAATGAACCTGTAAAAACAACTGCCGAACAACAAAAAGTACTAAATGAGACAAGAAATAGTACTAAAAATGCTGAAGGATCAAAAGTTGCAACTTCCAAAAATGCATTTAGTAGTAATACTCAAGCTATAGTAAATGCGCATATGTTCGACTTTAATGTCGATAATTATGACAAAGTAATTCAATCTTTTGGTAGCTATGAAAATTATTTAAAATCATTAGGTGGAGTATTTACTAAATATGCAGGAGTTGAAAATGCTCACGTAACAACTAAACAACAATTTAAAGAAATTGGTGAATATGTTTGGGGCATAATGACTATGTATGGTTTTGAATATCGCAACTATAAAGTTTGCAATAACTGTAATGCCGACAAATGGCGAAGTGATGAAGGCGGTACCAATGATGCTTTCTATCCTGGAACTAGAGGATGCTGTATAAATGAAAATCCTACCGGCTTAACAATTGACGATGTAGCATCAAAAAGAAAAGGAAACGGTATGACAACAAATTGTGCCTTAGGAGTAGAATGGTTATTACGCAAAAGCGATTTAATGAAAGTAAGTGATCCTTACGCTTGGAATGAATACATGTCCAAAGGACAAATAATAACTGATCCATCAAAATTACAACCAGGGGACGTTATGATGTACTGGAATATAGATAAAGATATAAATAGTATTCGCAACTGGAGCAATGATACATGGTGGAATGGTTGGTTCCATACTAATATAGTTGGAGAAAGAAATGATAGTAATGGAACTATAACATTTTATGATTCAGGCCATTATTACACTCAAAGCGGAAACTATAAGTATGTTAGAAAAATTGGAGAATATCCATATGAATGGGCTGCCGACTGGGTAGGAATAAGATTATTTGATTTAAAATAAATGAATAATAAAAGGTAAGTGATAAAATGAGTTTTACTATTAATATATATTATAAGGGAGAAAACGGCTCTGCCAAGAAATTTGCTAATGAAATGATATCTTCTGGTATAGTAGATGAAATAAGAAGTAAAAAAGGCAATCTGAGATATGAATATTTTGAGCCATTAGAAGATAAAGAAACAATACTGCTTATAGATAGTTGGGAAAATCAAGAATCCTTAGATAGACATCATGAATCAGAAACTATGAGTAAAATAATGGAATTAAGAAATAAATATGATCTACATATGAAAGTAGAGAAGTATACTCCAGAAGATAGTAATAATCAAGACGAAAAATATATAAGAAAGTAGGAAAAGTATGAACGAATATATTAATTTAGATGAAAAGAATATTGATGAAGAACATATTTGTTGTGCTATAGGCGATCCAAAACACCAAGATGGTGTAGATAAGAAAAAAGAATGGATAAAAAACAAATTAAAAGATGGACATGTTTTTAGGAAGTTAAATGCCAGAGGCAAAATATTTATAGAATATGAACCAATCGAAACCGCTTGGGTACCTATAAATGGTAAAAATTACATGTATATTTATTGTTTATGGGTAGCAGGTAGTTTTAAAGGAAAAGGAATTGGTAAAGAATTATTAGAATATGCAATTGAAGATGCTAAATCTAAAAAGATGAGCGGTATTTGTACTTTAGTATCTCAAAAGAAGAAACCATTCCTAGGTGAAAAGAAATTTTTTGAACATTTTGGTTTTAAAGTAGTTGATACTATTAATGATTATGAATTAATGGCATTATCATTCGATGATCAAGAAACTCCTAAATTTAATGATCCAGCTCGTAAGATGGAAATAGATAATACTGATTTTACTATCTATTATTCAAATGAATGTCCTTATGTAGAATATGAAGTAAAAGAATTATCAGATTATTCTAAAGCCAAAGGAATTAAACTAAACTTCGTAAAAATAGATACTCTAGAGAAAGCCAAGAATGCACCATGTATAATCAATAACTGGGCTAACTTTTATAAAGGTAAATTCATATCTAATACAATTCTTAATGCTAATGCATTCGAAAAACTAATTAAATAAAAAGAATAGAGCAATCTACTCTTTTTTGTTATAATAAAAAACAAATAATTTGAAATGGTGATCCTATGGAATTAAATCAAATAGATAATGAAATAAAAGAATGCAATGCTTGTGGGAATATGGTAGAAAAGTTCGAACAAAGTAAAACAGTATCCATAGGTCGAAAAAATGATATCTTAATACTCGGTGAAGCTCCTGCAAACAACGGCTGGCGAAAAAGTGGCATAGCTTGGTATGATGAAAATCATAAATTATTACCATCAGGAGTAGTACTACAAAAATTACTAAAAATAATAGATTATACAATAGAAGAAACATATTTCTTAGAAGCAGTTAAATGTTATCCAAAAGATCGAAAGTATTTAAAAGAGTGTCGCAATAATTGTAGAAGATTCCTATTAGAACAAATACTAAGCATAAATCCTCAAATCATTCTAACTCTAGGCGATACCGCAACAAAAGCATTACTTGATATCAACTATACTAGATTTAAAGATATAGTAGGTCAAATAATTGAATATAATGGTTATAGTGTTATACCAATATATCATCCAAGTCCTATTTCACCAATGAGTTATAGTGGAAATGTAGATATATTTCAAACTGTAATTAAAGAAAAAGTTAAAACATTAGAGAAAAGTCCTAAACAATAGGACTTTTTTAAATTGTTAAACACCAGTATAAAATATATACATATGTATATATAAAATGATATAATGAAAATAGAAATAATCATATTATGAGGAGGTACACAATGGAAAAAGAGTATATTACAATTGAAAAAGATGATGGCACCGAAGAAAGAATGGAAATAATTTCAGTATTCAAGTTAGTTGAATCAGGGAAGAATTGCATCATCTATAAAAGTGATATAGATAATAAATACTATGCAGCTTCATGTAAAAACGTCAAAGAATACGAAGACTTAGATACAAATTTCACAGATAGCGAAAAAGCACATATCCAAACAGTCTTAGATACAATTTATAATGGGGGATACAATTATGAATAAAGAAATCAATTTTGAACCAAAACATAAAAGAATTAAATCTGTTTCTGAAAAAACAAGTAAGATAATTGACAAAATAGCTCCAGTTTTCATAATAACAGCATTAGCAGCTGATTTAGCAGTTGGATCTTATTTTGCAATCGAAGGATTTGATCAATCACTACAAAATGGTGATTTTATTCCAAAAGACGATAAAGCTATCGTAATGGAAGTTGATGGTGAAACAGTAGCTCTTCCTCTATATTCGTACAAAAAGAATCTTCAAGGAGACTTGATTATAGTGGATACTGAAGGAAATAGATATACAGTCCCTAAAGATAGTGAATCAACCCTAGTATTAGGAGAAGATGCTTTAAATAGAGCTAATGAACTAGTAAATGAAAAAGAACTAGAAAAAGGCGGAATGAGTTTATAATTATGACTAGAATTTCTAGTCTTTTTATATGATATAATAAAAAAGAAATGAAATAATTAGGAGAATAACATGGCAAGTACTAAAGAATATCGTGATTTTATTGTAGAACAATTAAATGAATTAAATGTAGCATTTAAACAAATGATGGGTGAATATTTATTATATTACGAAGGCACATTATTTGGTGGCATCTATGATGATCGTTTACTAGTAAAAATAGTAGATAATAATAAAAAATATCATATGGAAGAAGCAATTCCTTATGAATCAGCTAAACCAATGTATTTAGTAGAAGATGTTGATAACATAGATAGGCTAAAAGAAATAGTTTTAGATACATATAATGGTTTAAAAAAATAAAAAAGAAAGGATGATCTAACATGATTCTAATGGTAAGTGGTAGAACAGATATCGTAGCTTTCTATTCAGATTGGTTTATGAACCGTTTAGATGCAGGATATATCGATGTTAGAAATCCTTTTAATCAAAAAATGGTCAGTAGAATAAATATTGATGATGTAGATTTATTATTCTTTTGTACTAAAAATCCTATACCTATATTAGAGAAAATAGACAAAATTAATAAACCTGTTTATTTTCATGTAACACTAACAGGTTACAACAAAGATATAGAACCTAATGTACCAGACAAAAAAGAAATTATAGAAGCAATAAAAAAATTATCAAATAAAATAGGTAAAGATAATATCGCTATAAGATACGATCCGATTCTTTTAAACGAAAAATATACAGTAGATTACCATATTAAAGCTTTTGAAAAGATATGTACTCTATTAGAAGGACATATAAGTAAAATACTTACATCTTTTATCGATGACTATAAAAATGTTAGAAATAACATGGCCAGTTTAAGATATCGAGATTTTACAGAAGAAGATTATGAGCGTATTGGTTTAAGCTTTTCAAGAATAGCAGAAGAACATGGTTTATACGTTCATACTTGTTTTGAAGAAAGAGACTTAACTGAATATGGTTTTGTAAAAGATGATTGCTTGTCTAAAGAACTGGCATATAAACTTACCGGTAAAAAATTCCCTAAATGGAAAGCAAGAAAAGGTGGCAAATGTAACTGTGTAGAAATGGTTGATATAGGTGTCTATAACACTTGTAGTCATTTCTGTAAATATTGCTATGCTAATTATGATGAAAAGAAAGTTCAAGAAAACAAATTAAAACATAATCCTAATTCATCATTATTGATTGGAGAACTAAAAAAAGATGATATCATTAAAGAAAGAAAATAAGTCCAAGTTTGACAATTATTTTCTCTTAATATACAATACTAATTGAGGAGAGATGATTATGCTAAATTATTTCGTACGTACAATCATGTATGTTGAAGCATAGTCATACCTGACTAATAAAAAAAATCTATTGGCAGGTATGACGTTTTTGTCGTGCCTGCATCCGCCAAATGGGTGTAGTTGCATCGATTTGGTTTTTATTTGGAATTAAAGGAAGGAAAATAGATTATGACAGAAATAAGCTTAACCAACGTAACAAAAACGTTTGGATTTAAAAATATATTAAATGGACTAAATATAGAAATAAAGACTGGTGATAGAGTATCTATTATCGGTGAAAATGGTTGTGGCAAAACTACTATCTTAAATATCATTAGTTCAAAAGAAAGTGTAGATAGTGGAACTGTATCTATTAGAAAAGGTTTAAAAATAGGATATTTAAGTCAACAACCAGAAAACATTTACAATAATAAAACAGTAAAAGAAATCTTATATGATAGTTTTAGTGAACTATTAGAATATGAAAATAGATTAAAAACTTATGAAAAAAGAATGGCTAAAGAACCAGAGAACATAGCTCTTATCAATAAATATCTTGATCTCCAAGATAAATTTATGAAATTAGGTGGCTATGAAATTAATTCATCAATAGAAAAAATATCTCACGGTTTAAATATTAATCATTTACTAGAGAGTAATTTTAATGTTTTATCGGGTGGTGAACAAAAAAGAGTAGTACTAGCATCAATTATAGTTAAGAAACCAGAATTATTATTACTAGATGAACCTACTAATCATTTAGATATTAAGACATTAGAATGGCTAGAAGATTTCTTAAATAAATATAATGGAACAATAGTAATTGTTTCTCATGATAGATATTTCTTAGATAGAGTTACTACTAAAACAATACTAATCGAACATGGAAAAGCAATAATATTTCATGGAAACTATTCAAAATACTTAGTAGAAAATGAAGATAGAATAGAAAGAGAATTTAAAGAATATAAAGATCAACAAAAACTTATAATAGCTTTAAAAAAGAAAATCAAGCAATTAGAAGAATTTGGTAGACTAGCATATCCATTAGGTGAATCATTCTATAGAAGAGCAGAAAACATCAGAAAAAGACTTGAAAGAATTGAAGTCCTAGATCGCCCTCAAGTAAAAAAAGAATTACCAATAAATCTCGATTTTGATAAAAGATCAGGTAAAGATGTTCTAGTAATTAAAGACTATGACTTAACTATCGAAGATAAAACCCTAATTAACAATATAAATATCAAAATAAGTTATGGCGAC
>JAFPMR010000249.1 GCA_017411235.1 Bacilli bacterium
TAATAGATAGGGGCAATAAAAGTATAATAAATAATAATATAAGATTTATTCTTTTCATACTATTCACCTATTATATTATAGCATATGATGTACAAATTATTTTTATTTAAAATAAAAAGCACTCATTAAGAGTGCAACCAAAATAAACGGTTAGCATTCAATATGCCTTCCTATATTTATAATATGTAAAGTTAGAGAAAGTTTATTTGATATAATAGTTTTAATCATATATAATAAAAACCAATTAATTGGGGGTGCATGTATGGATAAAACTACTAGAAATAAAATAATAGTATCTATTTCTTTATTTGCTTTATTAGCTACTTCTAAATATACAGTAGATAGAGTAGCAAGTAATGCTAATCAAAGAATTATTTCTTGGGGTCAAGAGAATACTAGTTCAGTACAATTAGTTGCTCATAGAGGTTATTCAAATATGTATCCAGATAATTCTTTGGAAGGATTAACAGCTTGTAATGATTTACAATGTATAAGTGGTATAGAATGTGATGTTAGATTAACTAAAGATAATAAGTTAATATTAATGCATAATGATTATATAGGATTTAGCCCAGTAGAAAAGTTTACTTATGATGAATTACGTAATATGAATCTATCTGGAGATCTAGCTTCTAGAACATTAGCTTTTAAAGGTTATAACATAAAGGAACAAGAAATACTTGCTAAGAGATATGAAAAGATGCAAGATATGTCTTATACATTATGTACTCTAGAAGAATTATTAAGTAAAAGGGATAAAAGTAAAATACTATTTATAGATATTAAATTTAGTGGATATAATGATGATTTGTTATTAACTAAAGTAGGGGAGTTAATAAAGGGAGAAGAAAACATTGTTATTCAAAGTTTTGATGAAGCAATGTTAAGAAGAATGTTAGAATTATATCCAGATTATAATTATCAATTATTAATTGATACTAGAAGAGGATTAGATAATATAGATTATATATTTGATGCCTATGGCATTAAATATAAATTATTAGAAGAAGATACTGTAGAAGATTTAATAGAACATGATAAACAAGTTAGTTTATGGACGATAGATAGTTATAAAGACTTTAAATTATTATATGAACAATATGGTGAATATGGAGATGATATATATTATATCTCTAATAATCCAGATCTAATAGGTTATCAACATACTAAATCATTAAAAAAAGGATGAAAGTAATTCATCCTCTTTTTATTTTAATAATTCGATAAATTTTTGAATTAAGATGTTATTAGTACGATGACTATCTATGCAATAAACTAAGTATTTAGGTTCAATATTAAAGTTAGTTTTTAATTCAAATAATTCACCATTATTTAAATTAGCTTCAACATATTCTTTAGCTACTAAACCAACACCTAAACCATTTAAAGCACAATCTTCAATAATAAGATCATTACCAATTTCCATTAAAGGATTAATAACGATGTTATTAATATTACAGAACTTGTTAAAGTTCTTTCTATTAGATGCTTTAAATGGTAAAAGAATTAATGGTAATTTTCTTAGTTCTTTTTTAGTTATTACTTTATCTTTGTATTCACTATCTTTATTAACTACTAAGATATCATGTAATTCTTTTACTTTATGAATTTCATAGTTCTTAGGTATATCATTAGGTAGGTGAGTGAATACTATATCTACTAATCCTACTTGTGCTCTTTTAAATAATTCATCTGTTACAACTGTATGAACTATAACATTTATTTTTGGATATAATTCATGAAATTCTTTTATATATGGCATTAGGTATCTCTGCATTATTGTATTACCAGCACCAATGTTTATAGTACCTTGTTCTAAGTTATTTACGTTATCTAAATCTTCTTCAGCAGAGATGACTAATTCCATAGCTTTTTTAATCTTATTAAATAATAATTCACCAGCGTTAGTAAGTGATACACCATCTTTATTTCTGTTAAATAAAGGTGTATCTAAATCTCTTTCTAAAGTCTTAATAGACTTACTAACTGCTGGTTGAGAAATCATTAATTCGTTAGCAGCTTGTGTAATGTTATTATTCTTAGCTACATAGTAGAAAGTCTTATATAATTCCAAGTTTGTTTTCATAAGCAACCCCCATAACCGTTAGTTATATCTCACATAACAAATATGTATTTTAATTATATCACAGGTTGTGCTAGTATACAAATCGTTTGAGGGGGCCGAGTCAGACAAAAATAATAAAGGAGGGTTTTGGAAATGAATAATTCATTATTTTCTAAAGAATCATTCTTAGAAAGAGTAAAAAGTGCTAAGAAAGCTAACGAAGTTGGACAAGTAATTTTCTTCAACAATGGTTCAGTTCAAACTGAAACTAATGGTTTTGCTAAGAAGATGGAAGATATCAATGATAGAGTTCAAATTGAACTATTAATGGATAATCTTTGTGATGCAACTGCATGTTATGCTGGAAGAGGTTATGACATGGATACTATGGAAGTTGGTTTATTATTAGGTTTAATCTACAATGCTAGCGATGTAGATGAAAATAATAGACCACTAGAAGGTGCCCAACCTGTTAATAACGTAGTACGTTATTATGATGTTGGATTTAACTCTTATAAAGATGGACAAAAAACTAATGAAGGTGATGACTATGGTAAATACCATGTAACATACCAAGGTTATGTTCATTATGATAAGTTAGTTAAAGCATTCGAAGGATCTGGTATTGAATTTACTGGACCTAGAACTTTTAAAGCATTTAAAGAAGCTGTTCAAGCTGGTGAAGTATTTGATGCTAGTTTAGTAGCTGATTTATTAAAGTATTCAAAAGATAACTCAAGCAAATTAGGTAAGTAAAAAAAGACACAATTGTGTCTTTTTTTATTAGACGTAAATTGACAAAAGGTCGAAAAAGGTCGAAAAAAATCAAATAAGGTCGATTAGGGTCGAATGGGGTCAAAATAGGTCGACACTTTAGTTTTTTTAAAGTGTAAACAAATAAAAAAGACACGTCTGTGTCTTTTTATTTTGTTTGTCTATATGATGGTGGTAGTTTAGTAGTTTCATCTATAATAGCATCTTCTATACCAATAGATTCTTTTTCTTCACTAATATCAGTTCCTATTAAGATACAACCAGCAAATGATTTGAATACTATGTTATCATCATTAAATTTAGCATAACTTAAATCTTTCTTATATACTGTTTGAGGATCTATAGATATATTAGTACCACTCCAATCGATATGACTTACTTTTAAGTTATCTGTTGGAACGTAGTAGAAGTTTATGAAGTTAATATATTCTAA
>JAFPMR010000025.1 GCA_017411235.1 Bacilli bacterium
TATAAGAGTTTCTTTGAAACTATTGACTTTGTACACAAACAAAATGGAAAGAACAAAGTATTTATCTTCTTTGATATAGTTCATTGTGGTCTAAAGTACCAAGCTGGTTACATGGATTATAAACTTTTTGAAATGTACAATTTAAACAAAAGACAAAGAGCTACAGTATTAACTAGAGGTATTAATAATGCTTTAGTTAAGAAATATAATGATCCAGCTTATAACTATTTATTAGATGATAAAATTGAATTCAATAAAAAGTTCAACAAATATCTAAATAGAGACTGGATGGAAATAACTAATACTGAAGAAAACTTTAATGAATTTAAAGAATTCTGTAAAAAACATAACGAAATTATTGTTAAACCAATAGATGAATCCTGTGGTAAAGGAGTAGAAAAACTTACTGTTACTGATAAGAACGCTAAAAAAATCTATGATAACTTATGGGAAACAAAGAGATATCTAGTAGAAGAAGTAGCAGTACAATGTAAGGAAATATCTAGATTACATCCTAATTCAGTTAATACTATAAGAATAGTTACACTAAATAATGTAATAGTACAAGCATTCTTACGTATAGGAAATAAAGGTAATGTAGTAGATAACTTTAACCATGATGGTTTAGTTGCTCCTATTAATATTGAAACAGGAATTATTGATTATCCAGCTATCGCTAAAAAGGGTGGAATATTTGAAAAACACCCAATGACAGGAGAAGATATTCTATGGTTCCAAATTCCAAAATGGCCTAGAATCAAAAGATATATAGAAAAAGCAGCTAAGGAAGTACCACAAGTAAGATATGTAGGTTGGGACGTCTGCTTAGGAGAAAAAGATCCTTGCTTAATAGAAGGAAATCCATTCCCTGGACATGATTTATATCAATTGCCACCTCATCGTACTAATGGTATGGGAGTACTTCCTAGATTTAAAGAAGCTATGAATAGAAAAGAGGATGAAAATAGTGAAGATAGCAATAGCAACTGATCACAATGGAGTTAATGAAAAGAAAGAGATAATGAAGGCTATACCTGAAATAGAATGGGTAGATAAAAGTCCAAATAATTATGATACAGATGACTATCCTGATTTTGCTTTTGCTGTTTGTGATGCATTAAATAATAAAGAAGTAGACTTAGGTGTCTTAATGTGTGGTACAGGTATTGGTATGAGTATTGCTGCCAACAAAGTAAAAGGAATTCTTTGTGGACATTGTTCTTCTGTAGAACAAGCACATTTAACAAGAGAACATAACCATGCAAATGTAATAGCACTAAGTTACAAACAAGACATAAATGAACTTATTGAAATGATTAGAGAATTTGTTAAAACAAAACCATCTGAAGAAGAAAGACATTGTAGAAGAGTAAATAAAATATTAGATTACGAGAAATAATATGAATTTGTTAAAAGTAGCTTTATATATTATTACTTTATTTGCTAGTATCTTTGCTTACTCCGGTGTAGACTTTGATCAAATCATGAGAAAGAACAAACCAATAGAAGCAAGAATACTTGTCTTATTCTTAAGTTTTGCAACTAGTTATCTAGTAACAAATTTTATTACTGATTTAATAGCAGTAAGTTCTATAATAAAAAAATAAACATAATGTTTATTAATTAAAATTAATCTAAATTGTAGTCAATAAAACCATATGATGATATAATATAAGTACGGAAGGATGAATTTTTATGAAATTAAATATTCGTGGAGACAAGATGACAGTAACTCCTGCAATGAAAGCATACATTACAGAGAAGTTAGCAAAAATGGATAAATACTTTGAAAATCCAGAAGAAATAAGTACTAACGTACTAGTAAAGGTTAAAGGCTTAGAACAAATCATTGAAGTAACAGCTTTAACAAAAAGATTTACTCTAAGAGCTGAAGAATCCAACGAAGATTTCTATGCAGCTGTTGACCTAGTAATCAATAAATTAGAAAGACAAATTAGAAAAAATAAAGATAGATTAAATAGAAAGTTTAAAAATGTAGAACCGTTGGAATTCAACTTCAGCTATACACCTGAAGAAGATGTAGAAGAAGAAGAGAATACAGCAGAGATTGTAAAGAGAAAAAACATTTCTATGAAACCTATGGATGAAGAGGAAGCAATGCTTCAAATTGAACTACTAAATCATGACTTCTTCGTATTCAAAAACATAGATGAAGAGTGTGTTTCAGTACTTTACAAACGTAAAGATGGAAACTACGGTATAATTAATATGAAATAAGGAGTCTAAAACTCCTTTTTTTATTGAATTTATCTAAAAAATATCATAAAATAGATACACGTGGGCAAATATCAAATTTACATATAAAAATTTTTTGATATAATAATCGATGGAGGACTGCGCAATGGGATTATTTAGAAAATTAATCGACTCAGAATATAAAGAACTAAAAAGGTTTGAAAAGATAGCAAATCAAATTGATGCTTTAAGTGATGAAATGGAAGCCCTATCAGACGAAGAACTTAGAGCAAAAACAGATGAATTCAAAAAAGAATTAGAAGATGGTAAAACATTAGATGATATAATCGTTCCTGCTTTCGCAGTAGTAAGAGAAGCAGCATACCGTGTTATTGGTGAAAAACCATACTTTGTCCAATTATTAGGTGGTTTAGCAATTCACTATGGTAACATAGCTGAAATGAAAACTGGTGAAGGTAAAACATTAGTTGCAACAATGCCAGCTTACTTAAATGCTTTAACAGGAAAAGGTGTTCATATTATCACAGTTAACGAATACTTAGCAGATCGTGATAGTAAGTGGATGGGAAAAATACATGAATTCTTAGGATTAACAGTTGGTGTTAATAAAAGAGAAATGTCACCACAACAAAAAAGAGATGCTTATAATTGTGATGTATTATATTCAACAAATAATGAAATTGGTTTCGACTACTTAAGAGATAACATGGTAGTTAGAGCACAAGATAGAGTTCAAAGACCATTAAACTTTGTAATTGTCGACGAAGTTGACTCAATCTTAATCGATGAAGCTCGTACACCATTAATTATTTCTGGTGGAAAAATGGATTCAAGAGATTTATATACTCAAGCTGATAGAGCTGTTAAGAGTTTAGATCCTGAAGATTATACAGTTGATGAAAAAACTAAGAGTGTTTCATTAAATGATAGTGGATCAGAAAAGATTGAAAAAATGTTCCATTTAAAGAATCTATATGATTTAGAAAACGCTGTATTAGTACACCATTTAAATCAAGCATTAAAAGCAAACTATGGATTCCATATTGATGTTGATTATGTTGTTGAAGATGGTGAAGTAATCATCGTTGACCAATTTACTGGACGTTTAATGCATGGTCGTCAATATAGTGACGGACTACATCAAGCTATTGAAGCCAAAGAAGGCGTTAAGATCAACGAAGAAACTAAGACAATGGCAACAATTACATTCCAAAACTTATTCAGAATGTACAATAAATTATCTGGTATGACAGGTACTGCTAAAACAGAAGAAGAGGAATTCAGAGATATCTACAACATGTATGTTATCCAAATTCCAACAAATAAACCTGTAATCAGACAAGACTATCCAGATTTAGTATATGCCACTGAAGCTGGTAAGTTTAAAGCTATCGTAAATAAAATTAAAGAAATACATGAAACAGGACAACCTATCCTAGTTGGTACAGTTTCAGTTGAAAACAACGAAAAACTAAGTGCTATGCTTAAAAAAGAAGGATTAAAGCATGAAGTATTAAATGCTAAGAATCATGAAAGAGAAGCAGAAATAATTGCTCAAGCTGGTCAAAAAGGTGCAATTACTATTGCAACTAATATGGCTGGTCGTGGTACCGATATTAAATTAGGTGAAGGTGTTGTAGAACTTGGTGGTCTAGCAGTAATTGGTACTGAAAGACATGAATCAAGACGTATCGATAATCAGTTACGTGGACGTTCTGGTCGTCAAGGAGACCCAGGTATGTCACAATTCTTCGTATCATTCGATGATGACTTAATGAGAAGATTCGGAACTGATAAGATTAAACAAATGTTAATCAGTGTTGGATTTGGTGATGATCAAGCAATTCGTTCAAGAACATTCACTAAATCAATTGAACAAGCACAAAGAAAAGTTGAAGGTAACAACTACGATACTCGTAAATCATTACTTGATTACGATAACGTAATGAATGAACAAAGAGAAATCATTTACTCAAGACGTAATGAAATCCTTGATCAAGAATCAATTGAAGAACGTACACAAGCAACATTCAATACAAATATTGCTAACTTAGTAAGTTCACATATTGAACCAGAAGGTTACCTAACAGATGATGACAAGAACGAAATCATCGAATACTTAAATACAAACTTAATTAAAACAAAACCATTATCAGTTGATGATATCTTAGAAATGAAAGATACAGTAGAGATAACTAACTACTTAACTGATAAAGTTAAAGAAGACTATAAAGCTAAAACTAAAGATATTCCAAGAGAAGTTATTAATGAATTCGAAAAAGCTATCGCTTTAAGAGTTATTGATGAAGCATGGATAGATCATATCGGTGCAATGGAACACTTAAGAGAAGGTATTGGTCTTCGTGGTTATGGACAAACAAATCCTCTACAAGCATATACTATGGAAGGATATGAATTGTTCGATGACTTAATGAGCAGTATTGAATCTCAAATTTCAGTATACTTACTAAAAGCAGAAGTAAGACAAAACACTGAAAGAAAAGAACAAAGAAATAATAAAATAGTTCATGATACACACGTTAAAGTAAAAGGAACTCCTATTAAAAAGGAAAAGAAAGTTGGTCGTAACGACCCATGTCCATGTGGATCAGGACTTAAATACAAGAACTGCCATGGTAAATAATAAAAAGCCTATAAAATAGGCTTTTTTCTTTGGCTTTTATTAAGAAAATAGGTATAATATCAATAGGAGGGTTTTGATATGTTAACTTATACAAAATATGATGATATAGATATAGACGAAGAACTAAGAAAAATAGAAGAATGTGAGCAAGCACAAGTACGTGTAGATCAAAATAACAAAAAATGTTTATTTATTCTAGGCATGCTATTTGTTAATGGCGTTAAGATTGATATCTTAAATGAAGGTGAACTAAGAATAGATCAAGAAGGAAAATCATTCTCTAAAATGGCTTTTGTCTGGAATAGATTAGGATTAAATACATTTACAAATGATAGATTTGATTTGGGTAAAAAAATAGTAGATGCAAGAGAATCTGGAACTAGAGTAGAAAGAATTAATAACGAACCAATTGAAAATAAAATATTCTTAATATGTCCAGTTAGAAATGCTACACCAGAACAAAGAAAATGGATAGAAGATTTTGTCGAAGAAAAATTCCAAAACAACTTTATAGTTCATGCTCCACATTTACATACAAATCAAGTTGATCAATTAGGTGGATATAATATATGTAAGCAAAATGCAACTGCAGTTGCTACATCTAGTGAAATAGATGTTTATTATGATCAATCAAGTACTGGAAGTGTATTTGATCTAGGAGTTGCATATGCTTTGCATAAGCCATTAAAGTTATTAAATCCAGAGGAAATAACATTTAATGAAGATGATTTAATAGATAGTATTATTAAAAATTGGCCATATAACGAAAGACCAAAAACAAAGGTATTATCAAGCAATAAACAAAATAGCTAGTGTGTAAACCACTAGTCTTTTTTAATTGCTTGGAAATACATATAAGGGGTATAATCAAAGTATAAAATAGGAGGGGTCTGTATGAATAACGGAAATCGATTTTTTGGAGGCCCAGCAGGTAATTCATCATTCGGTGGAGATCCAAACAACTTTAATAATATGAACAATGGTATGAATCCTGGTATGAATAACATAAATCCAGGAATGGGAATGAACCCTGGAATGGGAAATGAAATGAACATGGGCATGAGCCCAGAAATGCCAAATAATATGAATATGGCTCAACAGCCAATGATGAATCAAGGCATGAATCCTGGTATGAATCCAGGAATGACCAATGGCATGAATCCTGGTATGAATAACATGAATCCAGGAATGGGAATGAATTCAATGCCTAACCAAAATATGGCTTATAATCAATTTCAAAATCAAAACATTGGATATAACAATGGTAGTGGAACCTCTCCAAGTCCTAAAAAATCCATAGATAAAGTAAAACTAATAGGTATCGGTGGAATCATCTTAGTTATTATAATAATAATCCTTGCAGTAGTAATATCTGGTGGAAAAAAAGATTCAAGTGGAAAAGGTGGATCTCAAGCAAATGGAGCAAAGTATAAGAAGACATTAACATGCTCAACTCACAGTGACGTAATTGGATTAGTATTAGATTCACAATGGGTTTTCTATATCAATGATGGAGAAGTAGCAATTGACTATTCAAAGGTATATCAAATTGATCAATTCCATTCAGCAGATTATGATACAGAAGCTAAAAAAGATGCTTTTGCTCAACAATTAATGGAAGAGACAAAGGAAGCATGCGCAGATAATAGTTGTAAGTCAACTACTGATTACAAAAAGGGCAAATCATTAAAACTAACTATATCTTATTCCGCTTCACAAGCAAATGCGTTGCTTGGTAATGGTCTTAGTAGTAAAACAGCAGATGAGATATATACCAAGCTAAAAACAACAACTGAATCCGGAGAACTTGACGGATCAGTTCACACATGTAAATAAAAAGCTCTAAAGAGCTTTTTTTATTGTGTTATAATAATAATATGGGTGGGTCCATGGAAAATAAAGAAAAAAACAATCTAAAGGAAAGTACAATTAAGTATTACAACAAAAATGCTACTTTGTATTTTGAACAAACCAAAGGCGGAGATATGTCCGCAAACTATAACAAATTCCTAATGCTTTTACCAAAAGGAGCAAGTATACTAGATTTTGGGTGTGGTTCAGGAAGAGATAGTAGATATTTTATTGAACATGGATATCGAGTAACTGCAGTAGATGGATCTCAAGAAATGTGTGACTTAGCATCTAAATACATAGGTCAACCAGTACAATGTATGAGATTTGATGAACTAGAAGAGGAATCAACTTACGATGGTATTTGGGCTTGTTCATCAATATTACATGTAGAAAGAAAAGAATTACCAAGTATTATTCAAAAAATGTTAAGAGCTATAAATGACAATGGAGTTATATATGCTAGCTTTAAATTAGGAGATAAAGAAATCGTACAGGAAGAAAAATACTATAATTATATAACAAGAGACATTTTAGAAGAATTATTAAAACAAGCCGACCCCAACGCGAGATTAAAAGAATATTACGAAACAGAAACGTATGATAGTGTTCAACGACCAACAACTTCTTGGGGAAACTTTTTAATAAAGAAAAAATAAAAAAGGAGGTTTAACATGATATTAGCTTTTTGTGATAGATCATATATAGTAGAAATACTATTAATAGTAAAAACATTTTTTAAATTAGCATGTTATATAGTACCTCCAATTATAATAATAGTAACTATAGTAAACATAACAAAAACAATAATAAGTGGCAAAGATGATGACTTAAAAGATAACTGGAAACTATTAGTAAGAAGACTAATAGCAGGACTTTTAATAATGTTTTTGCCAACTATAATTAATTATGTATTTACTGGAATAGTAGATGCTTCGGAAGTAGAATTCTTATCTTGTTTTGAATCAGCATCAAAAGAAAAAGTACAAGCATTGAAACAAAAAGAAGAAGCAGAAGAAGCGGCCAAAGAAAAACAACAAGAAAAAGAAGATGAAGCTCAACTTAGAAAAGCATATGAAGAAGAACAAAAGATTAGAGAAGGAAATAAAGAATCTTTTGAAGAATGGAAAAAAAGAAAAGAAGCTGAAGAGCAACAATCAAACGGAGGCAACGTAGAAGTTACAACTGGAGGAGTAACAGCAGAAGCATTTAAAAATAAACTATCGAGTATGTCTACTCCTACAACGAGTCAACTAGAAAGTGCAGCTGCTAAGAATAATATTAGTACAGACTACTTAAAAGTAGTTATAGGAACAACATTCAATGAAGGTTATTATAATGATCCTTATTTATATTATGGATGGGCTAGTGCCATGATTAATAATCCAGTATCAATCCAACAAATGCAAGGATGGGATCCGGGACATACTGGAGAATCAAATTTTTATTCTCAAACTAATATAAATAAAGGATTTAATAGTGCAACAGATGATGTACTAAAATCAGTATATTTAGCATTAACTGAAAGAAATACAAAAATAGTAGAGTGTAATGGAATGTATCAAACAACACCATCATCATACAATCTGTTATACTCATCATCAGTTTATAACTGTTCAATATATGAAACTAAATAGGAGGCAGAATATGAAAAAGTGTAGTGAATGCAATACAGAGATGAGAATAGGAAAACTATTTGGAGAACCATTTAAAATGGATATGGATCATGACATTGATGAGTTCTATGTAGACGTTCAAACAGGTAAAGAAATAAAATCATTATTTGGAATGATTCCAGAAACAGATAGAGTACCTCTACTTGTATTCGTATGTCCACAATGTGGCAAAGTAGAATTAAATGTAAATCCTCAAAAATTGAGATAAAGAAAGGAGTAAAAGGGATGGCAAAGAAAACAAAAAAAGTAGTAAAGAAGGTTGAAAAGAATACAAAAGACGACCCAACACTAACTTTAGTATTAGGTATGTTACTTGTTAGCATTAACGACTTTACTGAAGGTGGAATCATTGAAAAAATAATTGTTATTTGCGGATTCGCCTTAATGATACTAGGTATTATTCCTATGCTTAAAGACAACATCAAAAAGAAAAAAACTGGTATGATAATTGCATTATCTTTACTTGGTGTTGTTACAATTGCTTTAGCAGTAATGCTAATAATTAACAGTATAAATAAATAAAAGCTATTTAGTAGCTTTTTTTATTTTGTTTTCTTATTAATTTACTGGTAATAACAAGATATCTATGTTATAGTGTTTAAGGTGATAAAAATGACAATAGCAAAGTCCTTATTAACGATGCTAGGTGGCCTTGCTTTATTAATCTATGGAATGAAGATGTTAAGTTCCAATTTAAAAAAGCTAACTGGAGGCAAACTAGAACAAATATTAGTTAATGCTACTAACAATCCATTTAAAGGATTAATAGTAGGATTTATAATTACAGTTATGACTCAGAGTAGTGCTACTACTACAGTATTAGTAGTTGGTTTAGTAAATTCTGAAATACTAACATTAAAAAATGCTATACCAATAATAATGGGAGCAAATATTGGTACAACAATGAATTCTCAAATACTTAGATTAACTTCAATAGGTGGAAGCAGTTGGCTTAGCTTATTATCACCAGCAAGTTTTGCACCAGTATTATTATTAGTAAGTTTATTAATATTTCAAAAAGCCAAAAAGAAGAGAACAAAAGATATTGCATCAATGATTATGGGATTAGGTATTCTATTTACTGGTATGGTAACAATGGTAAATACAGCAAGTACATTTAGTGAATTACCAGTCCTACCTAAAATATTAGAAAATCTAAAAAATCCATTATTAGGTGTCTTAGTTGGTGCCATAGTTACTGCTATAGTTCAAAGTAGTTCCGCAACGGTAGGAATCCTACAAGCATTATCTACGACTGGAAAAATAAACTATGCAACCACAATACCAATTATCCTAGGTCAAAACATTGGTACATGTTTTACTTCGATACTAGCAAGTATTGGAGGAAGTAGTAACGCTAAAAGAGTTGCTGCAGTACACTTATACTTTAACTTAATTGGAACCATAGTTTTCCTTGTAGGAATATATAGTTATCAACACTTTGTTGGTTTTCCATTTTGGGATAACATAGTAACAATGGGAAGCATTGCTAATTTCCATACAATCTTTAATGTAGGATCAACACTTCTACTATTCCCATTCATGGGATTAATTGAAAAATTAACTAAAATTACTATTAAGGATAAAATAGCAAAAGATGAATTAGATGAATCAATTCTAGTATTAAATAAGCTAGATGAAAGAGTAGCAAATGTTCCAAGAATAGCTATAACAAACTGCAAAGAAGTAGTAGCTAAAATGGGAGAACTTGCTAAAAGCAACTTTAACCGAAGTATGAGTCTTTTAGTAGATTACAATTATGACACAATTAATAAAATTGAAAAATGTGAAAACAATATAGACAAGATGGAAGAGGTAGTAACAAAATATCTAATTAATCTAGAAAACTTAGACTTATCTGAAAAAGAAAACAGAAAGATTACGACACTTCTTCGTCTAGAAACCGATTATGAAAAGATTGGTGATTATTCATATCGTTTAACTAAAAAATTTGAAGAAATAAACGATAAAAATATCAAATTTAGTAATAGTGCTATAAAAGAACTAGAAGTAATGTACAAAATAACTTATGACGCAATTGAAAAAACACTATTAGTATTTACTGAAGAACCAATAGATATCAGTGTAGAAATAGAAGCATTAAGAGATTTTGCAGAAACTAAAAGAGAAAAGTATAAGATGCTACATATAAAAAGATTAAAGAGTGGTAAATGTAGTGTTGAAAGTGGTATATCATTCTCAGAAATACTAAGCTGTTGTGAAAGTATAATAAACCATTGCTTAAACATATCTATTGCCATGAGTAGTGATGCTAAAAAAGCAGTAGTAACAAAACATGATTATCGTCGTAAGATGTATAAAAAATATGGTGAAGAAATAGATAATTTCATCAAATCATATGAAAAAGCATACAAATAAAAAGAATAGTCAAACTATTCTTTTTTTATTCCGTAAAATATCCAACTTCAGTTAATGATCTTCCACCACCAATTATAGTTTCTATAGAACCAGAATTCTTGCTTTTAAATAGTAATGCAATAGATCCTCCTCCATCGAAATTAGTTCCCGTCTTACAATTTGCTGATAGCATAATATTAATTAAATCCTGCCTACTTAAATTAGGTCCTGTAATAAGTAAGAAATTATTTTTATCTATCTGACACATTGCTTGTCTATTAACCTTAGATCCAGCAGAAGGCATCGATGTAGTAATACTACTAGCTTGCCCGTTGATAACTAATGGAGAAGCAAAAGTAAATGTATTTCTTATATTACCAATTATTCTATTCGCCCATTCTTGTTTTGCATTCGGATCATTTGATTTCTCATCAGCATATATTTGTAGAGTACCACTACGATCTACACCAGCAATAAACCATGTTTTATAAGCTTTGTTATATGCATTTCTGACAACTCTTCCATCAGTAATAACTAGAGTACCAACACTTGTTTTATTATAGGCTGGATAATAATTAACACTAGCAGCATCATATGTATCTTTTAAATAGAAACCACTTGCATTGAACCCTACAACTAGTTTGTTACTTAATCCCTTCTGACTTATTGCACTTTGTAACAAAGATGCAGGTCTATAAAGAGTAGCACCATATTGTGGGGAATCAAATTTATTTAATTGATTATAAGGATCCTTAACCCATATTTGAGTAAGATAATAAGAGTTTGATTTTGAAATAGTTACTTTTAATGTATCTGTTTCTTCTTTCCTCTTCTTCTTTTTTTCTCTTTTCTTCCTCAAAGTTCTCTTTCTTTTGCTGAGTATCATCGGCAATTTTCTTCTGTTCATCTAAATGTTTAGTTAAAGTTGCTTTTACAGAACTATCATCTACTTGATCTACTTTAGCTTTTAATTCATCGTACTTTTTAGGATCTTTCATACCACTAATTTCATTATAAAGTGATATATAACCTTCAACTTTTTCTAGTTCTTTCTCTAATTCTTTCTTCTTATCAGAATCTTTAACAAAATCCAAATATGATTTTGCATCAGCATACTGGTTAGAATTTAATTCATCTTTAGCATCCTTAATCATTTGCTTGGCTTTTTTATAATAAGCATTTTGTATTTCCTCAGGAGTAGCTTTTAATATACATTCGTTATAGGCATACATATCTGCATCTATACTATTAAGTATTCCACCTATAATAGAAGGTATAAAGAAAACTACTAAACCAGCAATAATTCTTCTAACTAACATAGTAAATGTTTCTTTAAATTTATCATCTTTACCATTTATAGCAACACCAATAAAATCTTTAATGCCAACTATAATAATAATCATTGCTACCAAACTTTTTATAACGTCAAAAACAACTAGAAGAATTCTAATTGTTTCTAATACATGTCCATCATCACAAAAAGCTAGTAGATACATATTATTCACCATAATCATTATAACATTATATGTCAAAACATAAATAGAATTTGACCTTCTAAATAAAACATGATAATCTTTAGATGTAGTAAATCAATTCGCCTATTCGCGTTTTACTACCATGTAAGCAAAAGCTTAGAGGAATAATGAAGAGCCTTATAGAATCTCCTCATGAATGGCAAATACAAACACATTAATTTGTGATTGGTTATTTGTGTTCATGAAAGGAGGTTCTTTTTTAATACAATCACAACAAGAAAAAACATGAAAAGAGGAAAAATTATGAAACAAGAAAAAGAATTAGAGTATTATGAAGAAATAAAGGATTGGGATTTTTCAATGTTTGAAATTCAATCAGAAAGTTTAACAAAATGGGACTTATATGACATTTTAAGAAAACTTTCTAGCAAAGAATCAAAAATATTAGATTTAGGAACCGGTGGAGGCGAAAAAGTATTAAAATCCTTCCCAGAATGTGCTGAAATACTAGGAACAGATTTTTCAGAAGGGATGATAGAAACAGCAAAGAAAAACCTTGAACAAAGCGGAAGAAAAAACATCACCTTCCGTTTAATGGACAATCTAGCGATGGATGTTCCAGAAGAATACTTTGACATAGTAGTAGCTAGAAACACTGTAACGGATCCAAAACAAATTTACAGATGCTTAAAACCAGGAGGTTATTTGCTAATCCACGGAGTTGACAAGTATGATTGCTGGTCTTTAAAAAGAATTTTTGGCAAAGGCCAATCTTACAACAACGAAAAACCAATCAGCGTTGTAGATTATGAAAATGTCTTAGACGCTGGTTTCCAAGATGTTGAATTAGTACCAATCCATGAAAGAGAATACTTCAAAAACAGAGTATTATTCAAAGAGTTCTTAAAAAAGGTTCCAATCATAGATGACTTCAGCGAAATGAATGATGACAACAAAGATTACTATGCACAAGACATTGATGATGAAAAACTTGATGAATACATCGAAGAAAACTCTTATGATGGACAAATAAGACTTTTAAGAAGATACTATGGAATTGTAGCAAAGAAAGCCTAAAACTAGGCTTTTTTTCGTGGAATAATATGTTATAATAAAACCGGTGGAAAAATATGGAAATAAGAGAAATAAAAGAAAAAATCAATGAATTAAATGAAAAACTTTCTAGCATTGGGAGGTCTCTTTGACGTCCAAGCAAAACAAAACAGAATTTCTTCCATTGAAGAAGAAATGAACAAACCAAATTTCTGGGACAACATAGATGAAGCCAACAAATTAAATAAAGAACTAACAACCTTAAAAAAAGAGGTTAGCTTATATAATAAATTAGATAAAGAACTAAAAGATAATACTGAAGTATTAGAACTAATAGAACTAGAACCATCCGAGGAATTACAACAAGAATTAGAACAAGATATAGAAAGACTATCTAATGAATTAGAAGAACTTGAAATAGATACATATATGAGTGATGAGTATGCAAATTCAGATTGCTATTTAGAAATTCATCCAGGAGCAGGAGGTACTGAATCTTGTGACTGGGCTAGCATGTTACTTCGTATGTATGAAAGATTCTGCGATAAAATGAACTGGTCTCATGAAGTAATCGAAAAAGAACCAGGAGAAGAAGCAGGACTTAAATCAGTAACAATGCATATAAAAGGTGAATATGTCTATGGTTATCTACAACACGAAAAAGGTGTTCATAGATTAGTAAGAATATCTCCTTTTGACTCTAATAAAAGAAGACATACATCATTTGCTTCAGTTACTGTAGTACCTGAAATAGATCAATCTATCAATATTGAAATAAAAGAAGAAGATATAAGAATAGATACTTATTGTGCAACAGGACATGGAGGACAAGGAGTAAATACAACACCAAGCGCTGTACGTATTACCCATTTCCCATCTAAGATAGTAGTAACTTGTCAAAATGAAAGAAGCCAATTACAAAATAAAGAACAAGCTATGAATGTCTTAAAAAGTAAACTATTTGCTTTAGAAAAAGAAAAGAAAGATGCTGAATTAGCAGCATTAAAAGGAATAAATACAGAAATAAACTTTGGTAGTCAGATTAGAAGTTATGTACTAGAACCATATACTATGGTAAAAGATAATAGATCTAACTATTCTACCCCTGAAGCTGATAAAGTTCTTGACGGTAATTTACAAGAATTAATACAATCTGTAATTAAATCACAAAAATAATTGAAAATAATACTTATATAATATAAAATACAACCACAAAGAGGGGATTATTATGAAAGAGACAATTGCCTATCTAAATAGTCTTCTTCATACTAACGATACAATTATTATAGGATTATCTGGAGGACCAGATTCCATGTGTTTACTAGATATTATTCTAAAACTAAATATTAAGTTAAATATTATCTGTGCTCACATTAATCATAATATTAGGAAAGAAAGTAAGGAAGAACTACTATTTATTAAAGAATATTGCAAAAACAAATGTTTAAAATTAGAAACAACTACCTTTGATAAAAAAAGTTCAATTGAAGATTATAACGAACTAGAACTAAGAGAAAAAAGGTATAAATACTTTGAAGAACTATATAAAAAATATAATGCTAAATACTTATTTACTGCTCATCATGGAGATGATTTGATAGAAACCATTCTAATGCGTATCTCTAGAGGATCAAACCTAAAAGGATATAGTGGTTTCCAAGTAGAAAGCATAAAAAACGGAATGAATGTTATTAAACCATTAGTATTTGTAACAAAAGACGATATTAACAAATACAATAAACAAAATAATATTCCATTTGTAAATGATAAAACAAATGATGAAGATAACTATACAAGAAATAGATATCGTCATACTGTTTTACCATTCTTAAAAAAAGAGCAAAAAAACGTTCACTTAAAGTATTTAAAATTTTCTAGAGAATTAATGAAATACTATGAATTTGTAGACAAAGTAGTTAATTCAGAAATCGAGAAAAGATATGACAAAAAAATATTAGATATTAGTAAATTTAATGAATTAGATAAATTAATTCAAACTAAGTTAATAGAATATGTATTAGATGATAATTACATTGATAACCTATACCTAGTAAGTGATAAACACGTTAATATTATTCTAGACATCATTAATAATCCTAAACCAAATATAGAAATTAATTTACCAGACGAGTTAAGAATTCAAAAATCATATGATAAATTAAAAATTACTAGAAACAAAACAAATAATAAAGAATTTAGAATCCCTTTAGAAAAAGAGAACATCCTACCTAATGGTAAGAGAATCTTAATAACAGAAGAACCTAAAGGAAACAGTAATTACTGTACTAAACTAAATAGTAAAGAACTAGTAATGCCTTTATACATTAGAACCCGTGAACAGGGGGATAAAATGGTTATTAAGAACATGAATAACTACAAAAAACTGAAAGATATTTATATCAATGCTAAGCTTTCAAAAGAAGAAAGAGAAAATCAACCAATCGTCGTTGACAGCAGCGGTGAAATCGTTTGGTTACCAGGCTTAAAAAAATCTAAATTTGATAAAGCAAATGCCGAAAACTATGATATAATACTATGGTACAATTAATTAAGTGCAAATTTTTTAGAAGGAGACAAATATGAAAAGAAGAAAAAACAATAATAATTTTATGGTAATGCTACCATATTTAATAGTATTAATTGTTATCTTAGCAGCTTTATTCTTCGTGAATGGAAAAAGAACAGAAGTTCATGATATTAAAACTGGTGAATTAATACAAGAAATAAAAGAAGAAAACGTAACAGAAATAACTGTAACACCAAAGAGTGGTGAGAGTGTATATATCGTAACTGGTAAATTAAAAGATTACGATGATAAAGAATCATTCACTACTAGAGTTATTCCTGAAGAAATTGAATTAATTACTAAGTATGCAGAAGATCAAAAAATTAAAGAGTATGTAACGAAGAAAGATCCTGGATCAAATAATATTGGATACTATATTATTAACATCCTACCAATGATAATTATTATCGTTGCAGCTTATTATATGTTCTCTAAATTAGCAGCTGGTAATAACAAATCTATGGACTTCGGTAGAAGTAGAGCAAAACTTAGTGAAGATGGTGGAAACACTAGATTTACTGACGTAGCTGGATTAAAAGAAGAAAAAGAAGAAGTTGCAGAACTTATCGATTTCTTAAAGAATCCTAAGAAGTTCCAAAAATTAGGTGCTCGTATACCTAAGGGTGTCTTACTAGTAGGTCCTCCAGGAACAGGTAAAACTTTACTTGCTAAAGCTGTTGCTGGTGAAGCAGATGTACCATTTTATTACATCAGTGGTTCTGATTTCGTAGAATTATTCGTAGGTGTAGGTGCATCACGTGTTAGAGATATGTTTAAACAAGCTAAACAAAGTGCTCCATGTTTAATCTTCATCGATGAAATCGATGCAGTTGGACGTCAAAGAGGTACTGGTTTAGGTGGTGGTCACGATGAACGTGAACAAACATTGAACCAATTATTAACAGAAATGGATGGTTTTGGAGCTAACGAAGGTATTATCGTTATTGCTGCAACAAATAGACCAGACGTATTAGACCCAGCCTTATTAAGACCAGGTCGTTTCGATAGACAAGTAACAGTAAGTTTACCAGATTCTAGAGAAAGAGAAGAAATCCTAGAAGTACATGCAAAGAACAAAGTATTTGCTCCAGAAGTAAACTTAAAGAATGTTAGTGAAAGAACTCCAGGATTCAGTGGAGCAGACTTAGAGAATCTTCTTAATGAAGCTGCATTACTTGCAGTAAGAAGAGACAAAGAAGCTATCACAATGGAAGAAATAGATGAAGCAACTGACCGTGTTCTATTAGGACCAGCAAAAACATCTCGTAAGATAACTCAAAAAGAGAAGAGATTAGTTGCTGTTCATGAAGCAGGTCATGCTGTAATCGGATTAAAACTACAAGATGCTCAAGAAGTTCATAAGATTACTATTATTCCACGTGGTCAAGCTGGTGGATACACAATGATGCTTCCAAAAGAAGAAAGAATTGGTATCTCAACAAAAGAAGAATTAATATCACAAATAACTGGTTTATTAGGTGGACGTGCTAGTGAAGAGTTATTCATGGAACAACAAACAACTGGTGCATCTGATGACTTAAAACGTGCTACTAAGATAGCAAGAGCTATGGTTACTAAATATGGTATGAGTGAATTAGGATTAGTTCAACTAGAAGAAGAGCATGAAGGTGTCTTCTTAGGAAGAGATTATGCTAAATCAAGAGACTTCTCAGACCAAGTAGCATTAGAAGTAGATAAACAAGTTCGTAACATATTAGATGATTGCTATAAAAACGCTAAGAAGTTATTATCTAAACATGAAACATTAGTGTTACTAATTGCTGATGCTTTAATGGAACATGAAACATTAACAAAAGAACAAATTGATTCATTAGTAGAAAATGGAAAAATTGATCCAAAATTGTTTGAAGAACCAGAAGTAAAAGAAGCAGAAAAAGAAGAAGAAAAGGACACTAAAGAAGAATAAAAAAGGAAATAAAAAATTTCCTTTTTTTCTTACTTAGAAATAGATAAAAACCTATGACATTTACTCTTATATATGATAAAATTATTATGAGAAATGATACATGAAAAGGTGGTACACAATATGGCAAAAATTATTTCACTTGTAAATCAAAAAGGTGGAGTAGGAAAAACTACAACTAGTATAAATTTAGCTGCCGCATTAGGTAAAGAAGGTAAAAAAACTCTACTTATCGATCTAGACTCTCAAGGTAATGCTACTACAGGTCTAGGCTACGATAGTGGAGATTTTGAACATGATATATATGATATTATGACAGGAGTATGCCCAATTGAAGATGGCATAATTAAGACAAAATTTAAAAATCTATCTTTAATTCCATCTACACTTAATTTAGCTGGTATTGAAGTAGAGTTTGTTAAAAACATGTTAGAAAATAATAGCTTTCATCAAAATGAACAACTAAGAAACTGCGTTGAAACAATCAAAGATAAATATGATTTTATTATCATTGATTGCCAACCATCATTAGGAATAACAACAATGAATGCTCTAGTAGCTAGTAATTCGGTAATTATTCCTGTACAATGTGAATTCTTCGCTCTAGAAGGAATAACTCAACTTCTTAATTCAATAATAATGGTTCAATCAAATATGAATCCAGATTTAAGAATCGAAGGAGTTCTACTAACAATGCTAGATGGCAGAACAAACATTGGCTTAGAAGTTATTGAAGAAGTTAGAAAATACTTTAAAAATAAAGTGTTTAATACAATAATTCCTCGACTAGTAAGATTAGTAGAAGCACCAAGTCATGGTAAACCAATTAGTGACTATGATCCTACTAGTAGAGCTACATTAGCTTATCAAAACTTAGCAAAGGAAGTGATTAGTAGAAATGGAGACTAAGAGAAAAGCTTTAGGTAAAGGATTAGAACAACTATTTTCAAATGAAGTAATCGATTTTGATAATTTTGAAAAGAAAATAGTTAATGAAACAAAAGAGGGAGACATCGTTGAAATACCTCTTGCAGA
>JAFPMR010000250.1 GCA_017411235.1 Bacilli bacterium
AACCAAAAGAAGAATATATCTTTAACGAAAAAACAGGTGATCCAGAAAAAGATCCAGTAAGTGAAATAGAAGAAACAAAAGATGAATACATTATACTAACTAAAGTATCTTATAATGGTTCTTATCGTACAACAAAAAGATTGTATTCAACAGGTAGAATGGATCAAAGTACAACAAAAGAAGAAACAACTATCAGTAACCAAGAACAAGAAAGATATGTAGCAATAGGTAGCATGACAGATGAAGATTTAGCAGTTGTCAAAGAAACAATTGAATCCATGTCTAAAGAAAAATTCAAAAGAGAAGACTTCTCAGATAGTCATGGTATTTCAGTAAGATTAAAACCAAAAGATAAGGTTTTATATAGTGCTGAATACTTCTCTCAAGACAATGTTAACAAACTAAATTATATAATTGATAAATACTAAAAAATAAATGTTTTCATTTATTTTTTTTATGCTATACTAAAATCAAGAAGAAAGATTATTTAAAAAAAGAGAGGTTCTTTTATGAAAAAATTTATTCAATTTGTCTTGATAATCTTAATACTTGGTGTTGTTTTTGTAGGAGCTGATGCAGGAATAGCATTCCTTAGAAAAAAAGCTCCATTAATTCATTGGACTAGAGATGTCGAAAACGGTAAAGTAGATAGAGCATTAATCTATGATATTTATTATTGCTATAATTTAGGTGAAATAAATACTACAGAATATGTTCTAAAAAAGAAAGAATATACATGTCCTCCAAGTGATATAGTATTAAAAGAAGAAAACTTAAATACTTATTATTACAAAGGATTCTTTAATAAAAGTAGCTATATTAAAAAAGTAGATACAAAAGACGAATTAAAAGACGCTACTAAATATATAAAATCATTTGATAAAAAGTATGATGATGCCTTCTTTGAAAAAAGATCAATAATAATAGCATACGTACCAACTGGAGCCAATGCTACAGTTAAATTTAATCAAGTCTTAGTAAGTAATGAAATCATTGTAAAAATAAACATTGAAAAAGCAAGAGCAGATAAAGAAAACTCTACAGGTTATGCTTTCTTTATTGAAATAGATAAAGAATACCTAGGAGATAAAAAACTAAAACTAGAAAGTTAGATATTGTGAAAAAAATAAAAGAGTTCTTAAAAATAGATGAAGAACAAAGATATCCTTTTACAAATCTAATTCTAATATTTACTACCTTATCCGTAGTAGGTTGGATATGGGAAGTAATGTATCGTCTAATTAGAAAAGGATATTTTGCTAATCGTGGCTTTCTCTTTGGACCTTGGGTACCAATCTATGGTATAGGTGCTATGTTAGTAATATTAATATCTAAAAAACTAAAAAGAGATCCTATAGCGTTTACTATCGTAACAGCAATAACTTGTTCAGGATTAGAGTATTTAATATCATTAATACTAGAATATGTTTTTCATTTAAAATTTTGGGATTATAAAAGATACTTTATGAATCTTAATGGTAGAATCTGTTTAGAAAGTGTTCTAGGTTTTACTATTGCAGGTTTAATAGCAGGTTATCTAATCCTACCTAGATTAAATAAACTATATAACAAAATAAAACCTAAACTAAAAACCATTATCTGTATAATACTATCAGTATTATTCTTAACAGATTTAACATACTCAATAATTCATCCTAATACAGGTAAAGGAATAAGTTGGCAAGTAAACAAGTAATTTACTTGTTTTTTTGTTATAATGAATATGAGGTCATTATGAAGATATATAATATTTTAGAAAAACCAGAATATTTAAAAGAAGTATTAGATTTAGAACTAAAAGAATGGGGTACTTATTCAGAAGATAATCTAACTAAAAAGATTAACAAAGTACAAGAACTATTAAAACTAGATAACTTTGCTAAACTAATTCTCTTAGATGAAGATAAACTAATTGGTTTCATTTCTTTATTCCCAACTGATGGTGAAGAAAGAACTGACTTAACTCCTTGGTATGCAACCATGTATGTAAAAAAAGAATATCGAGGTAAAGGCTATTCTAAAATACTTAATGATGCTCTATTAAACTATGCTAAAGAAAAAGGATATAAAAGAATATATCTAAAAACAGATTTAATAAATTATTATGAAAAATTTGGAGCTGTTTATTTAGAAGATTTAAATAATGGTGAAAAACTATACTATATAGATTTGGAGAGATAACTATGGAAATAACAATTGGAAAACTATGTGGTTTCTGTGCTGGTGTTAATTACACAATTAAAAAAGCAACTGAATTATTAGAAGAAACTCATGATAAGATTTATTGCTTAGGTGAAATAATTCATAACGAAAGAGTAATCAATAAATTAGAAAGTATGGGTATGATAACTGTTGATTCACTAGATGAAATACCAGAACACTCAAAAGTAATCTTTAGAGCACATGGTGAAGCTAAACATGTCTATGAAGAAGCAGAGAATAAACACCTAGAAATAATTGATTTAACTTGTGGAAAAGTAAGACTTGTTCACACTAAAGTAGAAAAAGGTGCTCTTGATTCCTTTGTTATCATTATCGGAAAAAAATCTCATCCAGAAACAATTGGTACTTTAGGCTATGCAGGTAATAATAGTTATGTAATAGAGAAAGAAGAAGACTTTAATAATCTTCAAGAATCATTTGCAAAATCTAAACTCAATAAAGTTTATATTGTTGCTCAAACAACATTTAATGATTTATTATTTGCAGAATACATCGATAAAATAAAAGAACTATTAGATGCTGAAATAATAGTAGATAATACAATATGTGCTGCTACTAGAAATAGACAAGAAGAAGTCTTAGAAATGTCTAAAAATGTTGATAAAATGATTATCATTGGTGGTAAACATTCATCTAATACTAAAGAACTAGCAACAGTAGCAGAAAAGAACTGTAATAATATCTATCTAGTACAAGAACTAGATGATTTAATCAGTGTTGAATTTAATGAAAATGATAAAGTAGGTATCACAGCAGGAGCATCTACACCTGGAGAATCTATTGATGAAATAGTAAACTACTTAAAGGAGAAATATAATGCAAAAGAAGCTTAGTGGTAAAGAAATAGGTGAAACATCATTTATAGTTGGGTATTTACTATTTCTTATTGTAACAGGAATAATATCTTTAATCCAAGAAAACTATGTTTTATTTATAATGATTGCTTTATTAGGAGTAGGTGATTCATTTCATCTAATTCCTCGAATAAAAAAGAATTTAAAAGGTGACTTTCCAAAGTCTGATTTTTACTTGGGATTAGGAAATCAAATATCGTCAATTACGATGACCTTATTCTATCTTATATTATTCTTCATAGTCTCATCTACATACCTAATTAGTATCGATGGTGAAACACTAACTGTTGTTCCTTCGTTAGGAAATGCTTTAAAAGAAATTTGTTATACAACGATATCTTATATTATTGATCCAACCTATGAAATTATTCCTTCAGTAATAGCTTATTTAACTATAATAAGAATAATTCTTTGTTTATTACCATGGAATAATTGGTATAAAAAAGAAGGTAATCAAGCTTGGGCAGTAATTAGAAATATTCCTTTTATCGTAATTGGTTTAATAACTGCTGGTGTAGCAGCTCTTAGTGATGGTTTAACATTACCAATCCTAATCATTCTAAGTTTCTTATTCTATATACCAGTAGCATTATTTGCTAAAAAGAATCCTAAATTAGGTATGCTAATGATACCTAAAACAATTTGTTATATCTTAATGATTATATATTTTTTATAGGAGGTAACTATGCCTGGAGAAATTGAAAAATTCTATGAAGTAGCATTACAAAACGTAAAAGATCATGATTATGAAACAGCTAAAAGAAACTTTACTAAATACTTAGAAATAATTGAAAAAAAGTTTAAAGGTAAAAAAGTATATTCACCATCTAATGGTTTAGAAGCACACTTAATATCTGAAGACAAAAAAACATTATTTACTAATTATCATGTATCAGATGCTTACTTCTATATAGGTAATATCTTATTTGAAGAAGATAAACTAGCTGAAGCAAGAAAATATTTAGATTATGCTATTAAATGGAATCCCTACGACTGTCGTGCTCGTTTTGAAGAAGCAGAAAGCTTTAAAGTATCAGGGAATATTGTTAAATATCATGAACTAAATGAAAAAACATATGACTACTTATATCATCCAGAAGAATATGCTAGATATCTTAGAAACTTAGGTTATTACTATATTGAAGAAAAAGAATACCGTCTAGCACAATGTATCTACCTATATTCAATTCAATATGATGAATCTAAAGGAACAGAAATCTGGAATGAACTAGATTACATTAGTAATAATTCTGAGTATAAAGAATTACCAAATAGAAATGAAGTAATAGAAACATTACATAAAAACAATATAAACATCTTTATTCCTCAAAAAAACATTTCTAAGATATATGAATTACATGATGAAATAAAAGAAGATAATGACTTAAAAAAACTATTAAAACAATTAATAGATTTCTATAGTGAATTCCTTGAAATAGAGAGGTAATAAAATGAAAACAAGTTTACTTATTGTACTTGGTGCTGTTATAGGAACCATTCTTGTCTTTGTCTTTATTGGTTTATATATCTACGGAAAAATCAGAAGTATTATTCCTAAAGAAGAAGCAACTGAATTAGGTCGTCTTCTAAAAGAAGGAGTAATGTCTGATAAAGAAGCTTATGGTACTAAAAAAACTATCATGGGTTTAACCAATACTTTAGAACCACAAATAAAAAGAGACTTTAAAGAATTTAATATTAATAGATTATTTAAAGAAGTAGAAGAAGGAATAACATCTTACTTAACAGCATTAACTAATGAAACAGTAGATGAAATGAATAGTGAAAAAATGATTCTTTTAAAAGAAACCATTCGCCAAGAAATAGAAAATATGAAAGGATCAGGTATTCATAAAGAATACAAAGACATTGGTTTTTCTAAACATGTCTTAAAAGACTATAGAAAGAGTAGTGGTACTGCTACTATAGTTACTCAATCACAAGTAAATTTCATCTATGATTCAAATATTCCAAAGGAAAGAAAATTTAGTAATCTCCGAAAAGAAACAATATTTACTTGTACATTCGTTTATATAACTGATGAACAGAAGTATAGTAGTAACGCTATAACTACTAAATGTCCAAACTGTGGTGCATCTCATACCGCATTTGATGGTGGCAACTGTCGTTACTGTGGAACATATGTTAAACCAGTAAATATTTTAAAGATATGGAAGATCACAGATATAAAAGAAGAACATCGTTAAAAATGTTCTTTTATTTTTTTATATAATATATTATAATATTTAAGCCCAGTTATTGGAGATGAATTTATGGAAAAAGTAATACAAGAAATAACTAATTATTTAGAAATTCCAAAAAAAAGAAAAAAAGCTGAGTTAAATAGAGTAGATATAACAAAATGTAATGTTTCTATGTCTAATATGGCTACTGATGATAGAAGAATAGCTATGTATGCTTATGACTTAGATCAAATACAATATCTATTAAAAGAAAACAATCCTGCCAATTTAGATGAAATAAAAAGAATCAGAGCAGAATTAGCTAATCTAGAAAAATGCAAAGGTGTTAGAGAATATAAAGCAGTTCTTGAATATAGAAGTATGTTAGAAGCACAAATAAGTGATTACTATAGAACTATTAATGTCGATTTAAGAAAAGAATTATTAGATATGACATTGCCAGATATTTTTGTATCACAAGGAACTTGTGTAGGTAGACATGTTATTGAATCTGGTACATATCTATATACACCAGAACTAGCTGATTATGATACTTTAATAATTCCAAATCAGATGGATTTAACATCTGCTAGAAATGCTAGACATTTCTATAATCAAGTTAGTTTTAAATATTTAGAACAACTAACACAAGATTATAGTTATGATCCAGAAGAAAAAGATTTAGGTAATGTAAAAATCCTAAGAAGAGGACAATAATGGATATTTATAAAGTATTAAAAGAATTAAATATCTCTTATGAAGAAGTTACTCATAAAGCTATCTTTACTGTTGAAGAAGGAAAAGAAATAGATCGCGGTATTGAAGGTACATCTTGTAAAAATCTATTTCTAAAAACTCATAAAGATGAATTCTTTCTTGTGGTTTTAGAAAGATAAAGAAGTAAGTCTAAATGACTTAAGAAAATATCTTCATGTATCTAATCTTCACTTTGCTGATGAAAAATACTTAAATGAATTACTAGGTGTTATCAAAGGTAGTGTAACACCACTAGGTATCATTAATGATAAAGATAACAAAGTAACAATAGTACTAGATGATTATCTAATAGGTAAAAAACTATTATTTCATCCTTTAGTAAATACAAAAACTATTAGTATAGAATATGATGATTTAATAAAGTTCATTGAACATCTAAATCATAAATATTTAATCTTAAAATAAAAGAGTGATTAATAATCACTCTTTTCATATGCATCAATAACATCTTTATTAAACTTTTCCATTACTTCTTTATTTAAAACAATCTCTTCAAATTTACTTTCAAACTTTCTAAACTTTTTATTTAAAGAAGCAGCATATCCGCCAACTTTTCTATTAAATGTATTGCTCTTAACTTCTAAATATGAAGAATACATATCAGTAACATCATCTTCAGATAAGTCTTTCTTTAATTCATAAAATTCATTATCATAAAAATACTTCATTAACTCTTTAGCATCATCTTTATCAATTTTATATTCAGCAGGTTCTACTTTTGGATTATCTATACCTAATTCAACTTTAACATTACCATCTTGGTCAACAGTAATCTTTCTTGTAAGAGAATTAGCATAAGTAGTAAAACCACCACCATATGAATAGGAGATAGTAAACGTAGTAGGCATTTTAACTTTATCGTCATCATCACTTGTTTTATGTTTCTTAACTCCTGCAATAACAATTCCTATAACCAGTACAACAACAATTAAAGCAAATACTACTATAACAGCTTTTTTATTTTTCATATCTATCACCTAATTTCATTATAATTTATTTTTTTTAAAAAAGATATAAAAAAACTTGCATTCTAAAAAAATACATGTTATATTGGTAATGACTTTTTTCAAAGAAATTGTTTTTGTTATGTATTAATATACATGATAAATATGGTTTGTAGTCATTTCTGGAAGGAGTGATGAAGATGAAAAAGACGAAATCATATCGCAGCTCAGAACTAATGAACGTGATATCATACAACTTATTAATTAAAACCGAGATACATAACAACAAACATGTATCTTTTTAAATGTCAAAAATTTAATTAGGAGGAAGTATGTGTTTCATTAGAGTAGAAGGTCTCTGCAAAACCTTTAAAGTACTGCAACGAGATAGTGGACTAAAAAATGCTTTCCGCTCACTAATCAAAAGAGATTACAAATACATCAAAGCTGTAGATAATATCTCCTTTGAAATTGATGAAGGTGAGATTGTCGCCTATATCGGACCTAATGGTGCCGGAAAATCCACGACAATAAAAATGCTAACTGGAATCTTAAAACCTGATAGCGGTAATATCAAAGTCAGTGATTTTGATCCATTTAGTGATAGGAAAAAATATGTTTCCAATATCGGAGTAGTCTTTGGTCAAAAATCCCAACTATGGTGGGACATACCAGTAATTGATTCATTTGATCTTCTAAGAGATATTTATAAAATACCTAAAGAAGAATACGAACAAACAAAAAATGAATTAATCAAAATGTTAGATATCAAAGACTTTATCAATACTCCAGTAAGGCAATTAAGCCTAGGACAGAGAATGCGCTGCGAAATCGCCGCATCATTACTTCACAAACCTAAAATATTATTCTTAGATGAACCAACAATCGGCTTAGATGCTGTATCAAAAGTCCAAGTCAGAAAATTCATCAAAGAAATAAACAAAAAAGAAAAAGTAACCATCATTTTAACTAGTCACGATATGAGTGACATCGAAGCCTTAACCAATCGAGTGATTGTAATAGGTCACGGTAAGAAACTATATGATGGGACTTTAAATGGCATTAAGAAAAAGTTTTCAAACAAAAAGAAATTAGAAATTCTATTCAATAAATTGAATAAAATTCCTAAACTAAAAGATGTAGAAATAATCGAGAAAAAAGAACATAAAATAATCTTGGACGTTGATGTAAACAAAAATACCATCTCAGGTATAATTGAAAAATTCACAAAAGAATGTGAAATACAAGATGTCAATGTCATAAATGAAGATATAGATAGTATTATAGTTAAGTTGTATCAAGACTTAGAACTATGATCGGCTATCTAGCTTACTTTAGAAGTGTTTTAATTACTAGATTACAATACAAAGCAGCAGCACTTGCAGGATTATGTACTCAATTCTTCTGGGGTTTCTTATACTGTATGGTTTATCAAGCATTTTATTCACATGCTTCGATAGACAGTATTAGTTTCAAAGAATTAATCTGTTATGTTTGGTTACATCAAGCATTATTCAGTTTAATCTTTATAAGAACTCATGATGGAGAAATAATGTCATCAATAAGAGAAGGAACAGTAGCTTATGAACTATGTCGACCTTATGATCTATATTGGTGGTGGTACTTAAAACTAATAGCAAAAAGATATGGCGCAATGTCTCTAAGATTTATACCAGTATTACTATTTGCTTTTATCTTACCGGCACCTTATAACCTAATAGGTCCCATATCATTAAGTGCTTTCCTAATGTTCTTACTAACACTATTCTTAGGATCACTAATAGTAGTAGGCATTAACATAATCGTTCATTCACTTAGTTTCTTTACCATGCAAGATAAAGGAATATCAAGTATCATAAATACTATAGGTGAATTACTAGCAGGTATGGCTGTACCATTACCATTACTACCAAATAAAATAATAAATATTAGCGAATACTTACCATTTAGATTAATAGGAGACCTACCATTCAGAATCTATTCTGGAAATATCAATGGCGATTATGCTCTTAAATGTATAATCCTACAAATAATCTGGGTTTTACTCCTTGTCATAATTGGTAAACTAATAATGAATAAAGCTCTTAAGAAAGTAAGTATTCAAGGTGGTTAGATGGACCTAATATTTAAATACCTATCTATTCACTTAAAAAATGACTTAGAATATCGAGCTTCATTCATACTAACAGTAATAGCTCAAGGCTTAGTAATGTTAGTAGAACTATTCGCAATTGATTCTTTATTCCATAAATTTGGTCTATTAGACACTTATAATATCAATGAATTACTATTAGGTTTCTCTATAGTATGGTTAGGATTCTCCTTAACAGAAATGTTCTTCAGAGGATTTGACCATTTCAGTGAACTAATAATCCATGGTAATTTTGATTTACTTCTAATAAGACCTCGTAACTTATACTTACAAATATTTGGTAGTAACATCTGTTATGAAAAAACAAGTAGAGTGTTAATAAGTTTAAGTTTATTCATCTATAGTTCAATAAAAGTAATTAAAACATTTACGTTTCTAAAAGTATTATCACTATTCCTAATCGTCATAGGTTGTGTAATCATCTTCGCCAGTATCTTTATTATTGGTGCATCCTTCTGTTTCATAACCATTCAAGGATTAGAAGTAGTTAATATCTTTACTGACGGATCTCGTCAATTAACTCAATACCCAATGGGTATTTATAAACCAATTGTTAGATATCTATTTACCTTTGTTATTCCTCTAACATGTGTAAATTATTATCCAATAAAATATTTGACAGGAGCTACAACGAATATTATTTATATCTTCTTACCATTAGTATCTATTATATTTTTAATAATAAGTATCTTAATTTTTAATCAAGGGATAAAAAAATATAACAGTACTGGATCTTAAAAGGATAGGCGACTATCCTTTTTTGATTGCTAAAAAACAAAAAATGTTATATCATAGAAAACATTATTTGAAAAAGAGGTGACGACATGGAATTATATAAGTTAGATGTTAAAAAACTAGAAGACGTCGAAGAAGTAAAAAGATGTTATCGTATAGCAGCTGATGCATTAGTAACTGCAGAAGAAGATAGGTTATTTGATGAAGATGGTTGCTATAATACTGAATTAACAGAAAGAATTAACTTTCTTAGAAACTTAGTAGCTTCACTTAGGTCAAGAGTATATGAATTAATAGAACCAACACTTAGTGATGAAAATATCGATTTATACCTTGATCGTGTCGACAACTACACAATTTGTGAACACGATAAAACAGTTCCAGTAGGAACAGTAACTTATGAAGAGGGTAGTAAACCTAATTTAGTAGGAAGTCTATCTTACTCAATAGCAAAAGAATATCGTGGTAACAATTATGGTTTAAGAGCAATTCGTTTAGTAGGTCATAATCTATTAGAAAAAGGTGTAACAAAAATAATAATTTCACCAAGAAATAACGATAACATACCTACAGTTAGTATAATTGAAGAATTTGGTGGCAGAATACTACCAGAAGAACCTTCTTATGTACCAACAGCACATA